>JBFKIN010000249.1:0-4604 GCA_041632255.1 Oceanococcus sp.
ATTGTGCGCAGCGATGGCCGTCCCCTGCGCTCCTACGCTTTTCGCAACTACTTTCGGCAGGTCATGGCCGGCGCCCTGTACGCTGCCGAAGTCCGTATCGGCATCACCTCGGGCCGGCCAGCCTTGCTGCTGTCCGTGCCCGTGCAGGACCAGGACGGCGTGGTGAGCGGTGTCCTCGCCGAGGCAGCCACCCTGGACGAGGTGACACGGGCCGTGAGCTCAACCCGCTTCGGACAGACCGGCTTCGCCTTCCTGACCACCGAAGACGGCCAGCTGATCGGCCACCCGCATGAAGCCCTGGAACGCCAGCTGGTCGACTACAGCGGCCATCCCGCCCTGCAGCAGGCCGCCGGCGGCCCCGCCCCGGTGCTGCGTTACCGGCATGAAGGTCGTGACCGGCTCGCCGTCGTCGAACGCACCCGTCTGGGATGGCTCGCCGTGGCCCAGCAGGATGCCGCCGAAAGCCTGGCCGGCGTCCGCCGCGCCAATCAGCTGGGTCTGGCCTTGCTGACAGCGACCGTTCTCTCGGTGGTACTGCTGTCCCTGCTCGTGGCGCGCGGCTTCGCCCGCCCGCTCGAACGGGTCACCGCGATGGCCCTGCGGATCAGCCGGGGCGATCTGAGCGGCATCGGGCCGACCCGCAGGGCGGACCAGATCGGAGATCTGCAGCGCGCGATGGAAACCATGCGCCTGAAGCTGAGCGAATCGATTCGTGAAATCACCCGCAGTCGCGCCCTGTTGCAAGCGACGCTGGAGAATCTGCCGCAAGGCGTCAGCGTGATCGACGAGCAGTTGCGCCTGCTGGAGTGGAACCGGCGCTATCTGGAGATCTTCGACCTGCCCGCCGACTTCGTCCGGCGCGGCCGGGCGCTGGAGGACATCCTGCGCTTCAATGCCGAACGGGGGCTGCTCGGACAGGACAGCAACGAGGAAGCGGTGCAGCGCCGGCTGGCCCAGCTACGCCGCGGGCGGCCTCATCAGCACGAACGTGAATTGCCGGATGGCACGACCCTGGATATCCGTGGCACCCCGGTGCCGGATATGGGTTATGTCACTGCCTTCAGCGACGTCACCACATACAAGAATACCGAACGCGCCCTGCGCGCTCTGACCCAGGAACTGGAAGTCCGGGTGGCGGAGCGCACCGCGGCCCTGGAGCAGGCGCGCGCCGACGCGGAGCAGGCCACGCGGGCGAAAAGCCGTTTCCTGGCCGCCGCCATCCATGACCTGACCCAGCCGATCAGCGCTGCCCGCATGTACGCCTCCTTGCTCAAGGCTGCGCCGGTCGACGCCGCCATCCGCGAATTGGCGGAAAACACCGATTCGGCGCTGGCCTCGATCGAGAAGGTCTTCAGCGGACTGATGGATCTGGCGCGCTACGACGTGCTGAGGCTTCAGCCCAAACTGCAGGCTCTGTCCCTGGCGGAGATGTTTGACACGCTTGAGCGCGAATTCGGCCCGGTGGCCAGGCAGCGTGGTCTGAGACTGGATTTTCGTGCCGGCGGCTACTGGGTCCGCAGCGATCCGGTGCTGCTCTACCGGGCGGTACAGAACCTGCTGTCCAATGCCCTGCGCTACACGCTCACCGGCCGCGTGCTGGTCGGCGTGCGGCGCCGGGGAACACGCCGACGCATCGAGGTCTGGGATACCGGCCCCGGCATACCGGAACACCGTCAGGCTGCCATCTTTGAAGAGTTCCGCCGGCTGGATACCGACGCCCATCCGGACGAGCACGGCAGCGGCCTGGGCCTGGCCATCGTGCGCAATATCGCCCGCGCGCTCGGCCATCCGCTGGGGGTATGGTCGCGCCCCGGCCGTGGCAGCGTCTTCCATCTGGAACTGCCGGCGACCTGCCCACCCACCCCGAGCGGGTCAGCCCCGCAGGCAGAGCGGACTGGCGCATCCTTGCGGGGCCTGAACGTCTGGTGCATCGACGATCACGCGGCCGTGAGGGAGAGCACACTGCAGGCCTTGCAAGCCTGGGACTGCGAGGGCCGCGCCTTCGCCACCTCGGCTGCGGCGCTCGCCGCCGCGCGCGAAACGGCACCGCCAGACCTTCTCTTGCTGGACTATCGCATCGACGAACTGGATGGCCCCGGCCTGTACCGGCAGCTCGAATCCCTGTGGGGTCATGCGGTGCCAGCGCTGCTGATCTCAGGTGAATCCCTGCCCGCCTCGGCCTGCGCCGGCCTGCGCCTGCTGCGCAAGCCCCTGGATGCCGGGCGACTGCAGCAGGAAATCATCCAACTGCTGGAAGGCAAGCTCGATAAAGCCTGAGTCCTGGCCCTGCATTGCCGCGCGCCCGGGGGTCATGTACGATCGTACAATTCTTCCTCTGCCCCGCCCTCATGAGCTTCCAGCCGCCAACCAAAGCCTCTCCGGAAAAAACCACGATCCTGCGTGACATCCATGCGCATGTGCACCCGGACCGCGTGGACACCCTGCTGGACGCCGGCATCGATTTCGTGCCCGATCGTCGGGAGGGCTATCGCTACTGGGACAGGGATGGCCGCGAGCTGATGGACCTGCATCTCAATGGCGGCACCTTCAATCTGGGCCACCGCCATCCGGAACTGGTCAACTGCCTGTCGCGCGCGATGGATCACTGGGACATCGGCAATCATCACTTTCCCTCCGGACCACGCGCCGAACTGGCGCGTGCACTGATCGACGCGACCCCCGGCGCCATGCAGTACGTGGTCTTCACTCCCAGCGGCAGCGAATCCAACGATGTGGCGATCAAGGCGGCCCGACGGGTCACCGGGCGGCAAAAGGTGGTGGCCCTGGCTGGCGGCTATCATGGCCGCAGCGGGCTGTCCGGCGCCGCGGGCGATGACCGCGACGCACGCTATTTCCTCAGCGATGATCCGGCCCGGTTCGTCAAGGTTCCCTTCAACGATCTGGCCGCCATGGAGCGCGCCCTGAAAGGCCGCGATGTGGCCCTGGTGTTGATGGAAACCATCCCCGCCACCCTGGGTTTCCCCATTCCGGACGATGACTATCTGCCCGGGGTGAAGGCCCTGTGCGAGAAATACGGCAGCCTTTACGCCGCCGACGAGGTCCAGACCGGCCTGGGTCGCACCGGCCATCGCTGGGCTGTCGAGGCCTGGGGGGTGGAACCGGACATGCTGATCGCCGGCAAGGGACTGTCCGGCGGACTCTATCCCATCTCTGCCGTGGTCATGACAGCGCGCTGCGGCGACTGGCTGACCGACCACGGCTGGGCCTATGTCTCGACCTTTGGCGGCGCCGAACTCGGCTGTGTCGTCGCGAAGGAAGTCCTGCGCATCAGCCTGGCCGAGGCCACCCTGACCAACACGCGACGTCAGGCAGAACGACTGCGGCAGGGGCTGGAACAGTTGATGCCCCGTTTCCCCTTTTTCGAGGAGATTCGCCAGAAGGGGCTGGTGTTCGGCCTCAAGTTCAGCGATTCCATGGCTGGCCTTGGCATGATGCGCGCCCTGTACGAGAACGGGGTCTGGGCTCTGGTCGCGGGATTCGACGATTCGGTCCTGCAGTTCAAGCCCGGACTGCTCGTGGATGACGCCTATTGCGAGGAACTGCTGGGCCGCTTCGAGGATGCCTGCATCTGGCTGGCCAACAACCAGGGCGCGCTGATCATGGGACCTCAGCCTGCCGACGACGACCCGCAAATCCTGCCACTCCGCCAGCTGGCCGAAACGGCGCTGGGCGAATGGAATCTGCATGGCGCCAGCCTGCGTCTGCTCAAGCACCGGGAAAATACCGTCTTCCAGGTCGAAGACGGGACAGGCCAGCGGCATGTGCTGCGGGTCCACCGGCATGGCTATCACGACGACGCCGAACTGGCGTCGGAAATCGCCTGGTCCCGCGCCCTGAACGAGCACGGCATTGACACACCCGCTGTGATCCGGACCCGGGACGGCCGCGACTTCGCCGTCATCAGCCACCCGGCAGTCGAGCAGCCGCGACAATGCAGCCTGCTCGAATGGGTCGACGGCCAGCCCTTCGATCATCTGGGTCGTGTCGAATCCGGGATGCGCGAGGAGCTGATTCGGCGTTATCGCGCTCTTGGCGCCCTGGCCGCCCGTCTGCACAATCAGGCCCAGGCCTGGCAGCCACCGCCGGACTTTGTCCGGCAAGCCTGGGACGCCGACGGCCTGCTGGGCGAACAGCCCCTGTGGGGTCGCTTCTGGGAACATCCGGTGCTGACACCGGCGCAGGCCCACGATCTGTGCAAGCTGCGCATCGTGCTGCGCGGCCTGCTGGACCAGCTCGGCACCGGACCGGAGATCTACGGCCTCATTCATGCCGATTTCCTGCCAGAGAACATCCTTGTCGCCGATGAGCGCCCGCGCCTGATCGATTTCGACGACGCCGGTTACGGCTGGCACCTGTTCGAGATGGCCACCTCGCTGTTCCCTCAGGTCAGCGCGCCGTACTTCGAGGAACTGGCCGAGGCCTATCTTGCCGGCTATCGCAAGCACCGCCCCATGAGCGATGAGCACTTTGCCCTGCTTCCCGCCTTCATCCTGCTGCGGGGCCTGAGCTATCTGGGCTGGCTGCACACGCGGGCCGGCAGCCTGCGGCACGGCGACCGCATTGCCCGCGAGGTGGCCAAGGGC
>JBFKIN010000250.1:0-4594 GCA_041632255.1 Oceanococcus sp.
CGGGGCGACGTGTTTCGCGTCGGTGGGGAGGAATTCGTCCTGCTCTTGCCGAACTGCGGCGCCGAGCAGGCGCTGGGTCTGATTCACCGCATTTCCCGCGCGGTGGCGAATCACGAGTACAGCGGGCGCGACGGCGAGCGCTTTCATGTCACACTGAGTGCCGGGGTAGCACTCTACGACTTCGCCTCGTCAGAGCCGCTCAGCGAATTCTATGCCAGGGCCGATCAGGCCATGTACACCGCCAAGCAGACAGGAAAGAACCGAACCGTGCTGGCTTCCGGGGGGGAGCAGGATGGCTAAGAGCGCCCAGGGCGCGCGCAATCAATTCAACGCGGAACTGTTCCAGGCCAAGGCCGGCCTGGTGGCGGTCTGCCTGCGTGATCTCATGCAGGCTGCGCTGGAAGCCCAGATGAAGGAGTTCGTCGGCAAGGCCGGTGAAATCGCTGCCGGCGAGGAGGGTGAGCGGCGCGATGCCATGAACGAGTTGCGCAAGCGCGGCAAGCGCATCACCCGGTTTCTGGTCGACGAACTGCGCAAGAATTTCGACCCCGACGCCGAGAAGCGGGCCATGCAGGCGACCATCAGCATCGCCTTCGAGGAACTGAGCCTGCAGGAACCGGCCTCGCTGGATGAAAGCATCGCCATCACGAATGTCGGCAACCGGGCCGAGCTGCTCTACGAGCACCAGCTGTGGGAAATGCGTCAGCGCATGGAATGGTGGCGGGACGAGGACAATCCTCAGGTTTCCGACAAGTCCCTCGCGCCCTACGCCATCTGCCGCGCATTTTTCGAGGCCATGCGACAGGCCGAGGTCGATCAGGAGCTGCGCCTGACCCTGTTCTGGCAGTTCGACCGCCATGTGATGCGCAAGCTGCACGAGATGTACGAGACCCTGATCAAGGTCTTCGATGAAAACGGTCTCTACCCGCTGGCGCCGCCGTCCAGGCCGCAACGCCCCGAAAAACCACGCCGCAAGGCTTCAAGCCGGGGCGAAGCCGACCTCTCCCGGGCGGACGACCAAGCCAGCGACGAGAGCGGTGATGATGGCGGTACTGACGAGAACCATGCCGGCAGTGGCCAGATTCATGGCGGCGGCTATGCCCAGATCCTGGATCCGCAAACCTGGCAGATGATCAGCCAGATGGCCCAGTTGGCCGGGCCGCCCGGTGCCCAGGCCGGCGGCGGGCCAGGCGGGCCAGGCGGGCCAAGCGGGACGATGGCGCCCGGGCCAGGGGGTGGGTCTGCCGCGGGTGGTTCGACAGCCGGCGCCGCCGAGGCAGGTGGAGGTGCAGCCGCTTCGGGTGCTGGTGGCGGACCGGCCACAGGCGGTGTCCCCGCGCCGGCCGCCTATTCGGACAGCCAGCTGGCCCAGGATCTCGCGGCATTGCTCAGCGGCCGAAGTGTCAGCGGATGGGATCATGCCAAGCCCGAGGAGCTGAGTTCGCGCGCCTCGGTGATCGGCCGGGCATTCAATCAGATCATTGCCGACCCGCATTTGGCCCGCGCGGTGAAGCCACAGTTCGACAGCCTGCGTTTCAGCGTGCTCAAGACGGCGCTGGCCGATCCGGCTTTCTTCCGAGACCAGCAGCACCCGCTGCGTGCGCTGCTCAATGAACTGGCGCTGATGGCATCCAGTTCGCGCCTGTTCGGCTCGGCCGAGCTGGAGCGATTCGGGGAAATGCTCAGTGGCATGCGGGAGCAGTTCGCGGTCGACCCGACCCGGGTCAGGGACTCGCAAGGTGAACAGGAACCGCTGTCGGACGAGGAGCTGAACCGTTTCCTGGATACACAGATGCAGGATCAGCGCACCCGTCGCATGGCCCTGATCGAGAAGTCCCGACGGGTGGTGAGCGAGGAGCTGTGGCTGCAGACCGCGGCGCGCAACTGCTCCGAGCCTCTGAAGCAGACCCTGTCGCAGTCCTGGGAGCCCATGATGGCGCTGCGTCTGTTGCGTCACGGGGTCAACAGCAAGCTGTGGAACGAAGGCATCGTCATGCTGCGTCGCATCGTCGATGCGGCGGATCCGCCCAGTGGCGGGTTCACCAGCAAAACCGACATTCCGGCCCTGATCAACGAATTTTCCACGGGGCTCAAAAGCGTGGGCATGGTTGGCGAGAGGGTCGATAACCTCAAGCAGGCGTTGCAGACCAATCTGGTCGAGGCGCGCCAGAGCGCCGATGGCGCGGATCGGGAAAGCAGGCGCAAGGTCAGCCCGCTCAGCGATGATCAGGACGAGTTGCTGGATATCGTGCTGGCGCGCTATGCCTGGTTCGAGGTTTATGACCGCGAGCGCGACACCGTGCGCTGGTTGCAGGCGAGCGGACGGGATGCCAAAAGCGGCCTGGCCTGCTTCACCGAATTCCGCGGTGGTGGCGAATTCCGCATGCGCGTGGAGGACTTCGTCGAAGATCTGCGTCGGGGAGTCAGCGCGGCCGTGAACCCCAGTCCGCGGGCCCGCGCAGCGATCGAGAAGCTGTGCGGCTGAGTCGCTAGTCCGCCGGCCGGTCCGGCGGGTCCTGTTCTTCCTCGTCCCAGTCGTCCGGGTGCAGGTCCTCCGGTGCGCGCGGGTCCAGCTCGAATACCGCCGGCGTGGTGCGCGGCACATCGACGTAATGCTCTTTCTCTTCCTGCGCTACCGCCGCGCGCTTGGGCAGGCGGTAGAGGCCGAACAGCAGCAGGCTGCCGTGGACGGCGGCGGTGTAGTAGAACATCGAGCCGATGCCGAAGCTGGCCATCAGCGGTGTCACCACCAGCGGGCCGATCACCGCGCCGATGGCGAAAACCAGCAACAGGCCGGCGCTGGTTTCGACATATTCATCCGCCTCGCAATGGTCGTTCGCATGGGCGGCGCACAGGCCCCACAGTGGCATGGCGAAGGCGCCGAAAGCCATCCCCGCGGTCAGCAGGGCCAGTTGTGAAGTGGATCCGACCGCGGACAGGGCCACCCCGCTGGCCGCGGCCAGCGTCGTCACCACGATGATGACCTTGCGCCGGTCGAAGCGGTCCGACAGCCAGCCCACCGGCCATTGCGCCAGCGCGCCGCCGCCGATCACCGCGCTCATGAACAGGGCGATGATGCTGACTTCGTAGCCCTGGGCCTGGACGAAGACCGGGCCCATGCCCCAGAAGGCGCTGTTGGCCAGGCCCACGGTCAGGACCCCGCCCACCGCCAGCGGCGATACCGCCATCAGCTTGCGCAGGTCCAGGTGGGCGGTGGGAATCGGGCGCGGCACCGGCGAGGTGGTCAGGGCTACCGGCACCAGCGACAGCGAGATCAGGATCGAGGCCAGCGCGAACAGGGAGAAGGCGAAAGGGTCGGCCAGGGTGAGCAGGGCCTGGCCGGCGATGCTGGCGCCCAGGTCAATGATGCGATAGACGCTCAGAACCTGACCGCGATTGCGGTTGGTGGCCTTTTCGTTGATCCAGCTCTCGATGATCATCGTGACCCCGGCCAGACACAGACCGGTGACCCCGCGAAGGATGATCCAGGCCTCCGGTTTGAGCAGCAGCGCGTGGATCAGCGCCGTGGCGGAGGCGATCGAGGCCAGCGCGGTAAAAGCACGCACATGGCCCACATTGCGCACCAGCACCGGGGTGACCCGGCAGCCCACCATGTAGCCGAAGAAATACACCGACAGCATCGCGCCGATCTGGCTGAGCGAGAAGCCTTCCAGATTGGCGCGCAATGGCAGCAGGGTGATCTGCAAGCCGTTGCCGGCCATCAGAATGGCAGTGGCCAGCAGCAGGGCGGCAATGGTGACGATGGCTTGACGCATGAATTGAATGCAGCGGTAGAACGTGACGGGCGACGGGATCTTGCGGCGACACTCGCGCAGTCGCCCGGCGGCTAGCGGAACGATACCGGTCCGCGCCGCACAATGACACCGGGACGGAGAACCAAGTGGGACCGCAGCTGACGGCGCGAGTTCCGATGGGCGCCTGTCGGCCGAGCGGCGGGTGGACAAAGGCCGGCCGCTGCCAGTATACCTTCGCCCCCGCCCCCCGGCTCATGAAGGACGACCCGGATGAAACTGACTTGTTTCAAGGCGCTGACCGGCGCCACCCTGCTCACGAGTGCCCTGCTGACGGGCTGCGCAGCCCTCACGCCTGCCGCTGCGCCCACTCAGGATGCCCTGCTGCCCGCGGACTGGGATGCCGCCGTGGCTGGCAATGACGATGTGGAAACGCTGGCCTGGCGCTACCTGCAGCTGAGCCTGGCCACCAACCCCACCCTCAGCGCCCAGCTGGGCCTTGCCGGTACCGACAGTGACCCGACCCTCTACGCCCGCAGTCTGCCGGACATTTCGCCGCAGGCCCTGAATCGCGCGCACCAGCGCCTGAGCGCGCTGCGCGAAGCCCTGATGGCGCTGGAGCCGGCCAGCCTGTCGCCGGAAGAGCAGGTCGACCGGCGCATCCTGCTGTCCAAGATCGGCCTGGACCTGCTCAGCCTGGGGGCGCTGGGCGAGGCGCGCAATCCGCTCAAGGCCATCGGCATGCTGGGCGAGGCCTACTCCGGCCTGCTGGTGCGCGAGTCCGCGCCGCTGGGTCAGCGCCTGCGCAGTCTGCACAGCCGCTGCCGCGCCACCCCGGCCTA
>JBFKIN010000251.1:0-4593 GCA_041632255.1 Oceanococcus sp.
ATCACCGGCCAGCGGTCCGGGCAACTGCAGGAACATGCTGACCCCGGGGGTCCGCAGATCATCCTGCTCACCGGGGATCAGAAAGCCGGGCTTGACCACGGAAGCGACCGAGAACACCGGATCGCCCTTGGGGCTGAAGCGGTGATAGATGTCGTGTGCGCCGAACTCCAAGCCACAGCTCTGCAGGGCCTGATGCAGTTCATCACCGGGAATATGACTGAGGTCACTGCGGTGCACGGAAATCACGAACAGGGCATTGCCGGGAGGCGCGGCCTTGCTGGCCGGCTTGGCCTTGCCCTTGGGCTTGGCGGCGGGCGCGGCATCATCCAGCCTGGGGGCTTCGCGCTTGGTCCGCGCCTTGCCGACGCCGAATTCGTCGAAGCCGCCGTCATTCTCCTGGAAGAAGTCCAACTGGTCCTCCTCCATCCCCTCGCGCTTGCGCTTGTTGTTCCAGACCGCCTGTTTGGCTGCCTGCCGACGGGCGTGCAGATAGATGCCCAGCACCACCAGCACACTGATGATCAGCAGCGCCCATTGCATGTCATTCATGTCTACAGAGTCCTTTGTTCCCCACCGTCAGCCCGCCAGGGCGACAGCCTGCTGCACATCCACACTGACCAGGCGCGAGACCCCGGGTTCCTGCATCGTGACGCCATTGAGCTGGTCGGCCAGCTCCATCGT
This sequence comes from Oceanococcus sp., assembly GCA_041632255.1. Taxonomy (GTDB): domain Bacteria; phylum Pseudomonadota; class Gammaproteobacteria; order Nevskiales; family Oceanococcaceae; genus Oceanococcus. The sequence continues at coordinate 682 of JBFKIN010000251.1, forward strand.
CACCTTGTTATGGGTGACGATGATGAACTGCACGTGCTCCGACATCTCACGCACCACTTCGCAATAGCGTACGACATTGGCGTCATCCAGGGGGGCATCCACTTCATCCAGCATGCAGAACGGAGCCGGATTGAGTTCAAACAGGGCGAATACCAGGGCCACCGCCGTCATCGCCTTCTCCCCGCCGGAGAGCAGCTGGATGGTGGCGTTGCGCTTGCCCGGTGGGCGCGCCATGACCCGCACACCGGCGTCCAGAACGTCCTCGCCCGTCAGTTCCAGATAGGCTTCCCCGCCGCCAAACAGCTTGGGAAAGCGCTCCTTGAACTTGCTATTGACCGATTCGAAAGTGGCCCGAAAACGGCTACGTGTTTCCTTGTCGATCTGCCGGATCGCCTCTTCCAGCTTGTCCAGGGCTGAAACCAGATCCGCCTCCTGAGCACGCAGGTGATCCGCCCGCTGCTTCTCTTCCTCGTACTCCTCCACGGCTGCGAGGTTGACCGCGCCCAGGCGCTGGATGCGGTTGTCCAGGGCTTCGAGCTCCTGTTCGCACTGGGCCGCCTGCGTATCCGTGTCCAGTTCCCCGAGGATATCTTCGATCCGTACACCGGCCTCGCGCAGCTGTTCCTCCAGACCGTCGCGACGCGCCAGCAGTCGCTGTTCGCCGAGCTGCTCCTGCTGACGTTTTTCACGTGCCTGCTGGGCCTCCTGCTCCAGTCGCAGCACCGCATTGGCCGCCTGACGGGCCTGCTCGGTCGCCTGCTCCTGAGCCTCTCGGGCGGACTTGAGGCTGGCCTGCGCCTGCGCTCTCTGCGCCTGTGCCGCCTCCACAGCCTGCTGCAATGCCGGGACCGGCGTCTGCAGCCGGGATTGCGAATCGGCCGATTCCGCCAGACTGCGTTCGATGTCCGCGCGACGCGCAGCCAGCGCCTCAGCCGCCGCCTGTGCTGCGGCCAGCTCGCTACCCAGCGCCGCACGACGTTCGCGCGCGCTGCTCAGCTGACGTGACAGGCTCTGCTGCCTGTGACGCCGGTCCTGCAGCGCGTCGCGAGCGGCATCGGTCCGCTGCTGCTGGCTCTGCTCCTGCGCTTCCAGGTCCTGCAACTGCGCCCGGCTGCTGCTGAGCCTGTCCTCGGCTTTCTGCCGTTCCTGACCCAGTTCCGCCAGCAGACGCTCGACTTCGGCCAGCTCCTCCTGGCGCTGCTGCCGGCGCTGGCTGAGTGCTTCACGCCGTTCATCGAGCGATTGACGTACGCTGCGTGACTCGGCCTGCTGCCGTCGCGCCTGATCCAGTTCACGCAAGGCCTCCTGCTGGGCCTGCTCCGCCTGCTTGAGCTGCTCCACCGCGGCCTGTTGAGCCGTCTCGGCCTGTTTCAGCTCGCGTTGCGCGATGGCGTCTTCCTCGCGAACCTTGCCCAGCAGGCGCTCACGCAGCAGCACGCCGTCGTCGTCCCCATCCTGCGCCAGTTCCCGCATACCCGGCCAATGCAGATGACCATCGGGCGTAATGACCGCGACGCCGGGCCCGCAATCGGCCAGACGACTCGCGAGTTCGTCGGCTCCATCCGCCGTACGCACTTGCGCCAGCATGCGGCGCACCGCCACGGGCCCACGCAATTTTGCGGCGAGACTGTCAGCGGGCGGTTCCCAGGCGGCCTCCTGGGCTTCGATGAGCCGTCGGGGCTGACCCCCTTCCGCTCCCAGCCCCGTCAATTCACCGGCCACACAGGGCGCCTGCAGCCAGGGACCCAGCACCGCCTCGACGGCCTTTTCCCAGGGGGATTCCACCTGGAGCAGGCGTCCCAGTGGCGGGGCATCACCCCAGTTGCGCTGCTTCAGCCACTGCGCCTGCGCAGCATCATCTTCACCGAGCGCGCGGACCTGCTGCGCGCTCAGGGCGGCGAGCCGCGCATGGACGCTCTGCGCATGCTTGCGTGACTCGTGCAGCCGGCTGTCCGTCTCGGCCCGCTCACGACGCGCATCCTCGACCGCCGCGATGCAGGCGCTGGCCCGCTCGTCGGCATGTTCAAGCGCTCTGGCGGCAGCCTGGGCCGCCTGATCCGCTGCAGACATCTGTCGCTCAATCTCGCCCAGATCAATCCGCGCCAGGTCGTCCTGGCATTGTTTCTGCCGGGCCTGAGTCCGTTCGCACTGCCGGGCCAGCTGCTCCAGCCTTACCTTTTCCGTCGCTGCGACGGTGCGCGGATCCTGCAGCGCTTTGCGAATATCCTCCAGCGCCCGGGCCTCGCTTGCCGCGGTCTCTTCCGCCGCGCTCAGCCCCCCTTCCACGCTCTCCAGCTCTTCCTGGGCTTCGGCCAGGCTCTGCTGCAACTGGTTGATCTGGGCCGTGAGGCTCTCCGCCTGTTGCCGTCGTGCGTCGTGCTGCTGACTCAGGCGACTTTGCTCCTCGCGCAGGTCATGGGCTTCCTTGTCGCGAATCCGCAGCATTTCCTGCGCGTGCTTGAGTTCCTGCTCCGCGCGACCCAGGGTTGCTTCAGCCTCGTAATACCGCCCCTGCACATCCTGCGCCTGCTTGACGGCCGCCTCGGCGGCCTCGTTGCCGGCGTTGCGCTGGGCCATCGCCTCCTTCAGCCTTTCGTCCGCAGCATTGACGCCGTTCTGCAGGGCCTGCAGGCGCTCTGCGAAGGCGGCATGTTCCTGTTCGATCTCGCGCCAGCGCAGGCCCAGCAACTGCCGACGCAGAGCACGCTGCTCCTGCTTGTACTTCTTGAACCGCTGGGCTGCTGCAGCCTGCCGCTGCAGTTTGGCCAGGCGCTCATCGATCTCGCCCAGCAGATCTTCCAGGCGTTCCAGATTCTCCCGGGTATGGCGGATGCGGATTTCCGTTTCCCGGCGCTTCTCCTTGTATCGCGAGATGCCGGCGGACTCCTCCAGCATCTGACGCAGCTCTTCGGGCTGCGCCTCGATCAGGCGCGAAACAGTCCCCTGCTCGATGATGGCGTAATTCGAGCGCCCCCCGAGTCCGGTGCCGAGAAACAGCTCCGTGATGTCCTTGCGTCGGCAGCGCGTTCCGTTGATGTAGAACTGCGAGCCGCCATCGCGCGACAGCTCGCGCCGGACCGCGATTTCGCCGTACTGGGCGTAAGGCCCCTCGATGGTGGCATCGCTGTTATCGAACACCAGTTCGATCATGGCGCGACCCACTGGCTTGCGAGTGCGCGAACCATTGAAGATCACATCGGACAGCGCCGCGCCGCGCAATTGCTTGGCGCTAGACTCGCCAAGCACCCAGCGCACGGCATCGATGAGATTGGACTTGCCGCACCCATTGGGACCGACCACGGCCGTCAGATTGCTGGTCAGGCTGAGCTGCGTCTTGTCGACAAAGGATTTGAAGCCGGCAAGCCGGATCGCGCTCAGACGCATTCTTCTGCGGGGTCCACGGTCAAAAGCGGGCTAGTGTAAATTATGTCTTCGCCGCCCGACACAGGGGCGCCTCGATTCACCCCGACTTTTCCCAAAGATGCCCAGCCAGCCCAGCAAGTCCCTGGAGACGTTCCCCAATCCCAGCCCGCAGCGCGACTACCTCATCAGCATGCGGATTCCGGAATTCACCTGCCTGTGCCCCAAGACGGGCCAGCCCGATTTCGCCACCCTGTATCTGGACTACATTGCCGATGAACGCTGCGTGGAACTCAAGGCGCTGAAGCTGTACCTGTGGTCTTTCCGCGATGAAGGTGCATTCCACGAAGCGGTCACCAACCAGATCGCGGACACCCTGGTGGAATTGATGCAGCCGCGCTACCTGCGACTGAAAGCGGAGTTCTATGTCAGAGGCGGAATCTACACCACCGTGACCGCCGAACATCGCGCGCCGCAATGGTCCCCGCCTCCTCCGGTATCGCTGCCGCTGTAAACGCGCTCAGCCGGCCAGCAGCCGCTCAAGCACCTGCG
>JBFKIN010000252.1:0-4576 GCA_041632255.1 Oceanococcus sp.
GCCAAGCGCATGACCGTGGCCAAGCACGGCATCGAGGAACTGAACAAGCACGTGCATTCGCTGATCGTGATCCCGAACGAGCGCCTGCTGCCGGTGCTCGGCAAGGGCGTCTCGATGCGAGACGCCTTCACCGCGTCCAACGACGTGCTGCACAACGCTGTGCAGGGTATCGCCGAAATCATCTCCTGTGAGGGTGAGATGAACGTCGACTTTGCCGACGTCAAGAAGGTGATGGGCGTGCAGGGCATGGCCATGATCGGTATCGGCACCGGCAAGGGTGAAGACCGGGCCAAGCAGGCGGCCGAAGCCGCACTGTCCTGCCCGCTGCTGGAGGAGTTGTCGATCCAGGGTGCCGAGGGCCTGCTGGTCAATGTCACGGGCGCCGATCTGACCATCGACGAATACACCCAGGTCATGGAGCTGATGACGGAAGCGGCTTCCGAGTCGGCAGAGGTCATCGTCGGCACCGTGGACGATCCGGACGCGGGCGACGCCCTGCGGGTCACCGTGGTGGCCACCGGGCTGGATTCGCAGCTCAAGCGCTCCATGCCCGAGCCGCAATCGACCCGGGTGACCACGATCGGTCAGGCCAAGCAGCAGTCCGAGCCCAAGGTCGATGAGCTCAAGGTCGCCGTTCCCAAGCGGGCGGCTGCCGGCGGTGGCCGGGGTCTCGATCACGGCAATGCTGCGCCCAGCCTGCGTGATGACGACTGGCTGGACGTGCCGGCTTTCCTGCGGACCCAGGCGGACTGAGCCGCCGGCCGGAGTGATGAGGCTGCCGCGCGGTCCCGATCGGGGCCGTGCGGGCAGTCGCCCGGTTCCGGCCCGGGCAGGAAAAATGACGTGAACCGACCCGCTGCGACCCTGTGCGCAGCGGGTCTTTTTGTATCTGCATGAAGAACTTGCGCTAACTTGCTGTGATACGTGAAGAAAACTGAAAATTGTTGCGACGCACAATGAAAATGTGTACTATACTGGAAACCAAATCTGTCTGCCGACCGTGTTGACAGACGCTGGCGAAAGCCAGGAGGAATGTGGAGACCAGATCAGGAATGCTCAGACAACGCACACTGCAAAGCGACATCCGCGCCACTGGCGTGGGCCTGCACTCGGGCGACAAGGTGTCATTGCACCTGAAGCCGGCGCCGGTGAACACCGGCATCGTGTTTCGGCGCAAGGATCTCAAGCCCGCGGTGGAGGTGCCGGCTTCGGCTGCGCTGGTCAAGGATACAACCCTGTGCACCGCGCTGGATCATGACGGCGTGCGGGTGGCCACGATCGAGCATCTGATGTCCGCTTTCGCCGGGCTGGGCATTGATAACTGCTATGTGGAACTGTCTTCGCCGGAAGTGCCGATCATGGATGGCAGCGCCGGCCCCTTCGTGTTCCTGATCCAGTCCGCTGGCATCGCCGAACAGGAGTCGCCCAAGCAGCTGATCCGGATCACCCAGCCGATCACGGTGCAGGATGGTGACAAATGGGCGCGATTCGAGCCCTACGACGGTTTTCTGGTCGATTTCGCGATTGAATTCGACCATCCGGTGTTCGCCGATGGCGTGCAGTCCGCACGCATCGATTTCGGCAGCACCAGCTATGTGCGTGAGGTCAGCCGGGCACGGACTTTCGGCTTCATGCGCGACATCGAGTACCTGCGTTCGCACAATCTGGCTCTGGGCGGCAGCCTGGACAACGCCATCGTGCTGGACGACTATCGGGTGCTGAACGAGGACGGCCTGCGTTACGACGACGAGTTCGTCCGGCACAAGATCCTCGACGCGATCGGCGACCTGTACCTGATGGGGCACAGCATCGTCGGCGCTTACACCGGTTACAAATCGGGCCACGCACTGAATAACAAGTTGGCACTGGCTTTGCTTGCCGACGAAAAGGCCTGGGAACTGGTGAGTTACGAAGATCAGGCACAGGCACCGGTGAGTTATTCGCCGGGTCTGGCGCCGGTTTGAGCGGACTGGGCAATGAAGGCCCCGGGTCGGACCTGGATCTGGCACCGGAGAAGTTTCAACTGGTAACGAGAATTTACGCTTTTCAGTAAGTGAGCGTTTCTATACCTTAGGTCGGATGCCCACAGGGGGGAATCGGTCAGCAGCACCAGGCTGTCGTCTTCGATGCAGGCGACCTGCACGTGGCCGCGGAAGGCGCGGGGCAGGCTCTGTTCGATGAGTGACTGGATGCGGCAGTGCAAGTCCACCCGAGACCACAGGTCCGTCAGCGCGTCGCGTGCGAGATCTGAAAAATGATGCCGGCTCAAGGTGTACATGGAGGAGTAAGGCGGGGATGCCCAGTGTATCGACGGAAGAGTACAAGGTGAATCTGGCGGCAACGCCAATGCGTGTTGCGGCGGCCATGGCAGGCGGCAGCGTCCTGCTGGTCGCAGCGCTGGCTTTCGCCGCCGGGCGCATGACCGCACCTGCCGCGGTGCAGGGTGGTCTGAGCCTGAAGCACATTGAGGACGTGCGGCCCGCCCTTGCAGAGCAACGGGCCCGCCTGCAGCAGAGCCGGGAGCAGATGTCGGCCAACCAGCTGGCGATTTCCCGCCGCCTGGGCCAGATGCAGGCAGAGGTGCTGCGGCTCAATGCCGCAGGCCAGAAGCTCACCGAGCTTGCACAGCTGGATATCGACGAATTCGATTTCGCCTCGCCCCCGGCCATCGGTGGTCCGAGCCATCCTTCCGATGATCTGCTGACCCCGACCGGCGGCGCGCTGGAGCAGCTCGAGATGGAACTGGAGCTCAAGGCCCGGCAGCTCGACGTGCTGGAGCATTTCCTGATGGTCAGCCAGCTGCACTCCGAGCAGTATCCGTCCGGCTGGCCGGTGCGCAAGGGCTGGATTTCCTCGCTGTTCGGCCGGCGGACCGACCCGTTCACCGGGCGCAGTGCCCGACATGACGGCATCGATTTCGCCGCAAGCTACGGCAGCGACGTGGTGGCGGTCGCCGCTGGCGTGGTCTCCTATTCCGGCAGCCGCAGCGGTTACGGCAAGGTGGTGGAGATCAACCATGGCAACGGCTACGTGACCCGCTATGGCCACAACAGCCGCAACCTGGTCAAGGCCGGGGACAAGGTGGAGAAAGGTGAGCGGATTGCACTGGTCGGCCATTCCGGTCGGGCCACCGGCGCGCACGTCCATTTCGAGGTGCTGGTCGACGGCCAGCGCATAGACCCGAAGCAGTACATCGCCCAGCGCTGATCGTCGCGGCGGTTGACGCCAAAGGGGCGGGACAAGGCAGACTCGCGCGGGGCGGCGGCAGCGGACCGAGATGGCCGCGCCACCGCCAGCTCATGAGCGAATTCACCGTCGCTGCGGTGGCCTGGGGTCGATGACGAGCGGTCAAAAACGTTATCATTGCGCCTTTTTCGGCTCCGCTGTGCGGAGTCCTCCGCAAGGAACTCATGGCCAATTTCCTCAGCAAGCTATTCGGCAGCCGCAATCAGCGCCTGCTGAGCCGACTGCAGCCGATCGTCGACAAGACCAATGCCCTTGAAGAGGGTGCCCGGGCCCTGTCCGACGAGGCACTGAAAGCCAAGACGGAAGAGTTCCGCGGCCGTCTGGCCAAGGGCGAAAGTCTGGATGCGCTGATGCCGGAGGCATTCGCGGTTGTGCGCGAAGCCGGCCGACGGGTGCTGGGCATGCGCCACTTCGATGTCCAGCTGATCGGCGCCGCGGTGCTGCACCAGGGCAAGATCTCGGAAATGAAGACCGGCGAGGGCAAGACCCTGGTCGCGACCTTGGCCGCCTATCTCAACGCGCTGCCCGGCAAGGGCGTGCACGTCGTGACGGTGAATGATTATCTGGCCCGGCGCGACTCCGAGTGGATGGGCCGCCTGTACGGTTTTCTCGGCCTGTCCACGGGCGTCGTGGTGCATGGTCAGAGCAGCGCCGAAAAGCGCGAGGCCTATGCCGCGGACATCACCTACGGCACCAACAACGAGTTCGGCTTCGATTATCTGCGTGACAACATGGCTTTCCGCCTGGAGGACCGTGTGCAGCGGGGGCAGGCCTTCGCCATTGTTGACGAGGTGGATTCCATCCTGATCGACGAGGCACGCACACCGCTGATCATCTCGGGCCCGACGGATGACGACCCCGAGATTTATCGCAAGATGAACACCCTGGTGCCGAAGCTGGAGCGCCAGGAGGACGAAGAGAGCCCGGGCCACTACAGCGTCGACGAGAAAACCAAGCAGGTCTATCTCTCCGAGGACGGCCATGCCCGACTGGAAGAGATGTTCGAAGAGGCCGGGCTGATCAGCGAAGGCAGCCTCTACGACGCGTCCAATATCGTGCTGATGCACCATGCGCTGGCAGCGCTGCGGGCGCATGCACTGTATCAGCGCGACGTCGAATACATCGTGCGCGATGGTCAGGTGATCATCATCGACGAATTCACCGGTCGCATGATGCCGGGCCGCCGCTGGTCCGACGGCCTGCATCAGGCGGTCGAGGCCAAGGAAGGGGTCAAGGTCCAGCAGGAAAACCAGACCCTGGCCTCGATCACCTTCCAGAACTACTTCCGGCTCTACGACAAGCTGTCCGGCATGACCGGCACCGCCGACAC
>JBFKIN010000253.1:0-4575 GCA_041632255.1 Oceanococcus sp.
AGATTCTGGTGGACAACGAGCAGCCGGTCGAATTCGACCAGCCGCTGTTCGTCATCGAATAGCATGGCCCCTCCGTTCGAAAAGGTCCTGATCGCCAATCGGGGCGAGATCGCACTGCGTATTCAGCGCGCGTGCCGGGAACTCGGTATCCGGACCGTGGCGGCCTACTCCAGCGCCGACCGGGAGCAGAAGCATGTGCTGCTGGCGGATGAATCGGTCTGCATCGGCCCACCACCCGCCAGCAAGAGCTACCTCAACATGGCGGCCATCATCGCCGCGGCGGAAGTCACCGGCGCCAATGCGATCCACCCCGGTTACGGCTTCATGTCGGAAAATGCCGACTTCGCCGAGAGCTGCGAGCGCAGCGGCTTCGTCTTCATCGGCCCCCGCGCCGAGACGATCCGGCTGATGGGCGACAAGACCTCCGCCATCGCCGCCATGCAGCAGGCCGGCGTGCCCTGCGTGCCGGGCTCGGATGGCGCCCTGCCGGACGATCCGGCGGTCTGGCGCGAGACCGCCAAGCGCATCGGCTTCCCGGTGCTGGTCAAGGCCTCCGCCGGCGGCGGGGGACGCGGCATGCATGTGATCCGGTCGGACAGTCAGGTCGAGCGCAGCGTGAGCATGGCCAAGCAGGAAGCCGCCGCCGCCTTCGGCAACGACGCCGTGTTCATGGAGAAGTATCTCGAAACACCGCGCCATATCGAGGTGCAGGTGCTGGCCGACAAGCACGGCTCAGCCATCCATCTGGGCGAGCGCGACTGCTCGATGCAGCGCCGCAACCAGAAGGTGATGGAGGAAGCGCCAGCCCCGGGAATCAGCCCCGAACAGCGCGCTGAGATCGGCGCACTCTGCGTCCAGGCTTGCGAGGATATCGGATACGTCGGCGCAGGAACCTTCGAGTTCCTGTTCGAGAACGGCAAGTTCCATTTCATCGAAATGAATACGCGAATCCAGGTCGAACACCCGGTGACGGAACTGATCACCGGCGTGGATCTGGTCAAGGAACAGTTGCTGATTGCCGCTGGCGAACCGCTGCGCTACAGCCAGGATCAGATCGTGATCCGCGGCCATGCCCTGGAATGCCGGATCAACGCCGAGGATGCCGCCCGCTTCACTCCGTCTCCTGGCGAGGTCACCAAATATCACGTGCCGGGAGGGCCGGGCGTGCGTGTGGATTCACACGTCTACCGCGGTTACCGGGTGCCCCCGCACTACGACTCGATGATCGGCAAACTGATCACCCACGGCGAGTCGCGCGCCTCGGCGATGGCCCGCATGCGCACCGCCCTGTCGGAGCTGGTCATCGAGGGAGTCAAGACCAACCGCGAACTGCACCAGCGCATCCTGGCCGACCCGGCCTTCATCGCCGGGGGCGCGCACATTCACCACCTGGAAGCCAAGCTCAAGGAGTGGCATGGCTGACTGGGGTCAGGTGCACGTCGCCACCGCCGACCCGGACAGCATCGAAGCGCTTCTGCTTGAACTGGGCGCCGTGTCGGTCACCCTGCGCGATGCCGCCGACAGCCCGGTGCTCGAACCGGCACCGGGCGAGATCCGCATCTGGCCACAGACCGTGGTCACCGGCCTGTTCGAAGCCGACGTGGCGCTCGAGCCGGTGCAACAGGCACTGATCGACAGCGGCAGCTGTGATGCCTCGCATATCCGCCTGGAGCAACTGGCCGACCGCGCCTGGGAGCGCGAGTGGCTGAGCGATTTCGCGCCCATGCGCTTCGGTCGACGCTTGTGGGTCAGCCCGGTCGATGCCATGCCCTGCTGGCCGGATGACGCCGTTGTCCTGCGCATGGACCCCGGACTGGCCTTCGGCACGGGCACGCACCCGACCACCCGGCTGTGCCTGCAGTGGCTCGACCAGGCAAGCCTGGCGGGCTGCACGGTGATCGACTACGGCTGCGGCTCCGGCGTGCTCGCGGTGGCAGCGGCCCTGCTTGGCGCCGAGCGCGTTCTGGCCTATGACATCGATCCCCAGGCCCTGACCGCGACCGCCGAAAACGCCCGCCGCAACGGCGTGGCCGAACGCGTCATCCTGCGCGGACCGGAGCAGCCACCGGGTCAACCCGCGGATGTGGTGGTCGCCAACATTCTGGCCGGCACCCTGATCACCCTGCGCCAGGAGATCACGGCACTGGTGAAACCGGGCGGCGCTCTCGTGCTGTCCGGCATCCTGGCGGAACAAGCGCAAGCAGTGCGCGATGCCTACGCTGGTGATTTTTTACTCATGCCTGAAAATTCAGAGGCTTGGGTTCGTCTCGACGGACGGCGGTTTGCCACGCCGGGGTAAACCGCTATCATCCCTGCCCCCCTATTCCGCTAGGAAGGGGGCTGGGGGAACAGTCCTTCCCGGGACCACAAGAACTAATTTTTGGCGATGTCAGCATCCGAACGAGACTCTGGGTTTGAAGCTGAGGAGCCCCTCAGCTATTACGTCGACGCCAGCCTGCGCCGCTATTTCAAGGAACTCAACGGCCATCCGCCGAACGAGTTGTATCGGCTGATCATGGCCGAAGTGGAAAAGCCGCTGTTCCGGCGCGTCCTGGCGCATTGCCAGGGCAACAACAGCCGTGCAGCCGAGGTGCTGGGCATCAACCGTGCGACGCTGCGCAAGAAAATCCAGCAATACGAAATTTCCACCTAAGCCCCCGATACCGTGAACCAAACCATTCGCCGGGCCTTGCTGTCGGTTTCCGACAAGCAGGGCATCGTTTCGCTTGCCCGCGCCCTCTCCGCTCAGGGCATTCAGCTCATCTCCTCGGGCGGCACCGCCCGCAGCCTGCGCGAAGCCGGCATTGAGGTGACGGAGGTGTCCGAACATACCGGCGCACCGGAAATCATGAATGGTCGCGTCAAGACCCTGCACCCCAAGGTGCACGGCGGCATTCTGGCCCGGCGCGGCGTGGATGACGCGACGCTGGCCGAACAGGGCATCGCCCCGATCGATCTGGTCGTGGTCAACCTCTACCCCTTCAGTCAGACCGTCGCCCGGGACAACTGCTCGCTGGACGATGCGATCGAGAACATCGACATCGGCGGCCCGACCATGGTCCGTGCCGCGGCGAAGAACCACAGGGACGTGGCCGTGGTGGTCGATCCGGCCGACTATCCGCGCCTGATCGAAGCGATCGAGGCCGGCACGGTTGACGGCGCACTGCGCCGGGAACTGGCGGTCAAGGCCTTCGCTCACACCGCCGCCTACGACGACGCCATCGTCAACTATCTGTCCAGCCTGGATGACAAGGACAAGGCCGGCCCGCAGCCCCGGATCATCAACCGCCAGTGGCACCTGCATACGGCCCTGCGCTACGGCGAAAACCCGCATCAGCAGGCCAGTTTTTACGCCGACGCACAGGCCGCGCCGGGGACGATCGGCGCAGCCCGCCTGCTGCAGGGCAAGCCACTGTCCTATAACAACCTGGCCGACGCCGACGCAGCGTGGACCGCCGCGCTGGAATTCATCATGCCCTCCTGCGTGATCGTCAAGCACGCCAACCCCTGCGGCGTGGCAGTGGCCGCAGATATCGGCAGCGCCTACGAAAAAGCGTTTTCCACCGATCCCACCTCGGCATTCGGCGGCATCATCGCCTTCAATGCGGAACTCGACGGCGTGACCGCCGCCACGATCCTGGACAAGCAGTTCGTCGAGGTGATCATCGCCCCGCAAATCAGCGCAGCCGCGCGCGAGGCGCTTGCCGCCAAGCCCAATGTGCGCGTGCTGGAGACGGGCTGCGCACCGGACGAATTGAACAACTGGGAGATGCGGACCCTGTCCGGCGGCTTGCTGGTCCAGAGTGCGGACAAGGCCCGCATTCATCGCGACGAGCTGACCGTCGTGACCGATCTGGCGCCGACCGAAACCCAGATCAATGACATGATCTTCGCCTGGCCCGTGGTCAAGATGGTCAAGTCCAATGCCATCGTGTTCGCCAAGGACGGACAGACAATCGCGATCGGCGCAGGCCAGATGAGTCGCGTCGATTCCGTGCGCATTGCGATCCGCAAGGCCGCTGACGCCGGATTCGACCTGAATGGGTCGGTGATGGCATCGGACGCCTTCTTCCCCTTCCCCGATGCGCTGCTGGCGGGCGCAGAAGCTGGCGCGAAGGCGATCATCCAGCCAGGCGGCTCGATGCGTGACAACGAAGTGATCACTGCGGCGAACGAGGCCGGAGTGGCGATGGTCACGACCGGACGGCGGCACTTCCGGCACTAGTCCCATCACGGCTCAGGCCTGAGATTGCGGCCGGTTCCTAGCCCGTCTCGTAACGGATTCCGGTGATCAGGTACTGCCGGGCACCGCCCGGCAGCTGGACCCGCACTTCGTCGTCCAGACACTTGCCGAGCAGCGCCCGTGCCATCGGCGAGCGCAGGCTGATCCAGCCGGCTGCGGCATCGGTCTCGTCAGCCCCCACGATCCGATAGAGCGCACTGGCGCCGGCCTCGTCCTCCAGCTCGACCCAGGCGCCGAAATACACGCGACCGCGATCGTCGGGCAGCTGCTCCGGCACCTTCAGTTCATCCAGACGCCGTCCCAGATAGCGCAAGCGCCGGTCAATTTCGCGC
>JBFKIN010000254.1:0-4570 GCA_041632255.1 Oceanococcus sp.
AGCACGACATTCTCGGGCGCAACGCCAGCCCAAAGACTGAGCGGCAGGCACAGCAGGGTGATCAGATGCCATTTCCCGTTCATCAATCCCTCACCTTCTGTGATTCGTTGCCGCGAAAGACCTCGATGATATAGGGCGGCGGCGCGACCCTCTTGGGCTTCACCGCGGCAATCCGGGTCAGTTCGTCCAGCGTAATGACCTTGTCCTTTTCGCTGGGCGATATCTCGGCCTTGGGCTCGGTCGGCTGGGCCAGAGGCAGCGGGCTGGCGTCATCGCTGCCATTCTCCGCGCCGGCCACCTGCTGACGCTTGAGGGACAGGCGGATCTCTCCCAGGCTGGCGCCGAGCATCACCCGGGTGGTGTCCTTTTCGGGCACCGCGACGACGGCGGTTCGGACCCGGCTGCGACGCTCGGGCCGTCCTTCTTCCGCGGTCAGGCCCTGCGGCCGCTCAATGATTCGGTCCTCGTAAGCCAGGACCAGCACGTCACGCAGCAACACCCGGGCTTGGGCCGGCTTGTCCGCCGCTCGAACGAACAGCAGCAGATCCACTTCATCTCCGGGCCGCACGAAGCCACCGACCGCCACCACGTCGCTGATTTCCAGGGACATGGCCTGATGATTCTCCGGAATGATCCGGGCCAGCACATTGGAGTCACGGAAATAGCGGGGTGTGACAGGGGCACCGGCATCCACATCGATCAAGGGCGCTCGTCCGATCACGTCCTCGACGCGCGTGAAATAACGCTGCGGCACGACGGCCACCGGCATCAGGGCGACGTCATCAGCGACGATGGCCTGGGTGGCTGCCAGCGGCCTGAGCGCGATGACCGCAAGTGTCGTGGGACGGGCGCTGGACGCCTGCTGTTCTGCCTCGATTTCCGCCTGGGCCTGCTGCCGGGCCGCCTGAGTCGCGGACAGGGTCATGCGGTAGGCGAGCACACCGAGCACCACGGCGAGCAGAACCGCCCCTACCGCAGCGTATTTAAGACCCTGATTTCCCATGCCAAATCCTTTCGCCCCGGAACAAGGTATGTCTACGTCTTGCGGGCTCCGATGTTAGCAGGTCTGCCGGGCGTCCGGCGCCTGCGTTCTGTGCTCAGGTGTCCCCGACCAGCGCGGTTCCCGACCCCACCAGCTGCTCCGGCATGGGGGGCAGCTCTCCGAGCAGCGGCATGCGCAGGACCGGGAACAATCCGCTCACTTCGAAACGCAGGTTCACGCTCACCACGTTGGTTGCCCCGTCGATGCAGACTTCGACCCCGCTCTGTGTACTCGAGCCACCGGCGCAGGCGGCGGCGGCGAGGACACGTGCCTGTTGCGAGGCCGGCAGCCATTCCAGGACCTCCGCAGCACGATTCCTGACCTGCTGGGTGACGTTGGCATCGAAATCGGGGTTTCCCACCGGATTGACACGGTGCGCGGCCGCGGCCGATTCCTGAGCGGCGAAGCTGAGGCTTTCCTGCAGCACGAACAGGTAGGAATAGACAACGATGCTGTAGAAGAGCACGAAGAGCATGGGAAACACCAGGGCGAACTCCACCGCCGTGGCTCCACGCTGGAATCGGGCCTTTTGTCGGCCCGCCGGATGTACCGCGCTCCCGCTGGGGGATCTACGGCAGGCTGGCATCAACTGCAGGCGGGGTCGCCGGTCATGCAGGCAACGATGTTGCCGAATGTGCTGTCAAAGCCACCGCCCATGACGGCGATTGCGCCGACCAGAATGGCCGCCAGCAGACCGGCAATCAGGGCATATTCGATAGCGGACGCACCACGCTGGCGATGCTTCATAGCATTCTTGAAAGTCTTCATCACAAACCTCCTGGGTTCACTGTGGTGGTGGACCGGCGGTGATTTGCACACGCTGTGACAGGCCACCACACTATTGGCCTTCGCTCGCCACCCCGCGAAGTCCTTTAAGTGTCCAGTATAGTGCGTGAACAAAGAGTGAACCGCTACGTTGTCGGAGACGTCCAGGGCTGCAGCGGCGAGTTGCGCCGTCTGCTGGAGGCCGTGAACTTCGACGCCGCGCTCGATCAGTTGTGGCTGGTCGGCGACCTGGTCAGCCGCGGCCCGGATTCCCTGGGCACCGTGCGGCTCGCGCGTGAACTGGATTGTTCCTGCGTCACGGTACTGGGCAATCACGATCTGAGCGTGCTGGCCCAGCTGCTCGGGAACAATCCGGCCCTGGTGCCCGGCAGCACCGCGCGCGAACTCGCCGCGGCCCCGGATGCCAACGAGCTGCTGGCCTGGCTCCGCAATCGCCCGTTGGCCCACCTGGAGGACGGCTTCCTCATGGTCCATGCCGGCCTTTCACCTCAGTGGAGCATCGAGGACGCCATGCGACTGGCGGCAGAAGCCGAGCACGTACTGCGTGGACCGGCGCACGCCGCTTACCTGGGACACATGTACGGCGATGAACCCCGGCTGTGGGATGAGTCGCTGGAAGGGGTGGCACGCTGGCGCTACATCATCAACTGTTTCAGCCGGCTGCGCTATTGCCACCCGACCGGACAAATCGATCTGCGGGAGAAGCGCAGTCCTTTGCAAGCCGGTTCGGATCTGCTGCCCTGGTTCGCGCTGCCGCAGCGACGCAGCGCCAGTCAGGAGATTCTCTTCGGCCACTGGTCAACACTGGGCCAGGTCCACTGGCCGGCCTACCGCGTCTGGGGCCTGGATACCGGCTGCGTCTGGGGCGGACGGCTGACGGCCTTGAAATTGCCCGAGCGTCGCCTCGTTCAGGTGCCGTCGCCCGGCTATCGCAAGATCAGCTGACGGGCACAAAAAAAGGGGCGCGACGCCTGCGCGCCGCGCCCCCTGTTTCATTCGCCTCAGGCGGCGGGTTTGTCCACGAATTTCTCGTGCTGCACCATGAAGCGGGCCAGCGCCGGCATGACCAGAATCGCGCCCACCATGTTGGCGGTGAACATGAACACCAGCAGGATTCCCATGTCAGCCTGAAATTGCAGGTCCGACAGCAGCCATGTCGACACGGAGCCACCCAATGCAATCCCGGTGAAAATCACCGCCTTGCCGGTCTTGTGCAGGGTGTCATAGAAGGCTTCTTCCAGCGTTCGCCCACGGGACAGACCATCAATCAAGGTGCTGTAAATGTAAATCCCGTAGTCCACACCGATACCCACGGCCAGCGCGACGACCGGGAGTGTCGCCACCTTCAGGCCGATGCCCCAGCTCGCCATCATCGCATAGGCCAGCGAGGACACCAGCGACAGCGGCAGCACAACGCAGAGCACGCCGCACATGGTTCGGAAGGACAGCCACATGAACACCACGATCACGACGTAGACGTAACCGACCACCTGGAGTTCCTGGGCCTTGACGACCTCGTTCGTGGCAGCCATGACACCCACGTTACCGGTGGCCAGGGCGTATTTGACCTCCGGATGCGAATCCTCCTTGTCGAATCGCTTCACCTCGGAAACGATGCGGTTGATGGTCTCGGCCCGGTGATCGTCGGTGAAGATCATCACCGCCATGGCCGAACAATTGGGATTCAACAAGCCTGATGAGGTCGGAATCGGCGTGATGGCCTGCACCATGACGAAGCGGTTGCGTGGCAGCACCTGGAAATTCGGCGTGCCCTCGTTGAACTGTCCGTTCACGATCTTGGCGACCTGTGGCAGCGAGATCGTGGAGTTGACGCCCTTGGTGTTCTCCATCCGCCACGCGAAACGGTCGATGTTCTCCATCACGTCATAACGGATACAGGACTCGGGCGGGGCCTCGGCGATCACCTTGAGGATGTCCACACCGATGCTGAAATTGTTCACGATGGCGCGGGAATCCTGGTTATAGCGGGATTCCGGGCGCAGTTCCGGCACACCCTCCTGCGAATCGCCGACCTGCAGATCGCCATACTTCCACAGCGACCAGCCCAGCAGCAGCGCGCAGATCAACAGGGTGATCATGGACGGGATCGGACGCGTGATCTTGGCAATGAAGCGCCACAGGCCATCCCCCATGTGCTCACGCCGGATCTGCTTCTCGCGGAAGGCGTCCATGTCCTTGATCTGGATGTAGGTCAGCCAGATGGGAGCGAGGACCTTGTTGGTCACGATGATCGCGAGCATGCCGAAGGCGGCATTGATCGACATTTCGCGGATGATGTCGATCGGGATCAGGTAGATCGTGGCAAAACCGGCCACGTCCGTGATCAGGGCCGTGGTGCCGGGAATGGCCAGCCGGCGGAAGGTCTCCAGGGAGGCCTCGAAGGGCTCCTTCCCCTGGTCCACTTCGCCGACCCAGGCATTCACATACTGCACCCCGTGACTGGTCGAAACCGATAACACGAGGAACGGAATCAGGATGGCAAACGGATCCAGTCCGTACCCCGCACTGGTCAGCATGCCGAATTCCCAGATCACCGCGACCAGGGAGCAGACCAGCACGACCATGGATAGCTTGAAGGAAGCCGTGTACAGCCAGAGCAGGATGGCGGTCATCACCAGCGCAAGCGCGAAGAAGAAGACGACCTCCAGCGCGGCATCAGTGACGTCGCCGATGACCTTGGCGAATCCGACGATATGGACCTTGATCTCGTCAGTCTCGAAA
>JBFKIN010000255.1:0-4566 GCA_041632255.1 Oceanococcus sp.
GACTCCTGCCGCGCCATCATCAATCTGGCCGGGGCGGATATCGCCGGGGGGCGCTGGAGCGAGCGGCGGAAAAAGGAATTGCGCGACAGCCGGCTGCAGACCACCGGGCGCCTGAGTGCTTGGGCCAGACAGCTGTCACAGCCACCCGGCCTGTTCCTGTCCGCGTCCGCGATCGGCTATTACGGAGAGACCGGCGAAAACGAGGCGAGCGAGGAGAGCCCGGCCGGTCAGGATTTTGGGGCTCGGCTGTGTGCCGACTGGGAGGCGGAGATCGCCGCCCCGGAGGCAACGCGGACCGTCATCCTGCGGATCGGTGTGGTCCTGGGCAAGGGCGGAGGCGCGCTGAAGCGCATGCATCTGCCTTTTCTGCTCGGACTGGGCGGTCCGATCGGTGATGGCCGGCAGTGGATGTCCTGGGTCGCGCTGGATGATCTGGTGGCCATGATGCTGGCCGCGCTTGATCAGCAGGGCTATCGCGGTGTCTACAATGCCGTCGCTCCCGAACCGGTGCGCAACGGGCAGTTCGCGCGCAGTCTGGGCCGGGTGCTGAAGCGGCCGGCGTGCCTGCCCATGCCGGCGCCGGTGCTGCGCGCCCTGATGGGTGAAATGAGCGGGCTGTTGCTGGGTTCTCAGCGGGTATTGCCGCGGCGGCTGCAGGAGCAGGGCTTTGAGTGGCAGCTGCCGGAACTGGAAGGGGCCCTGCGAAGGGCGCTGGGTCGGGAGTAGTCCGCCAGGCTAGCCGGCCTTGCTGCCGCGGGCGATCAAAAAGCCGCCGGAGCGTTCGTCGCGTTTGAGATCGAGCAACTGGTCCTTGCCCATGGCCTCCAGCACCTCGCTGAAGGAGCCAAAGCCGTAAGTGGACTCCGAGAATCCGGGCTGCCGGCGCTTGAGGGCCTGCTTGACCATCGAGCCCCAGATCTTGTCTTCGTCATCGCGCTCGGCCATGACCGCATCCAGGGTTTCGAGCACCAGGTCGAACAGCTCCTGACGGGGGTCTTCCTGCTTCTGCTTCTTGGCGCCGCCGCGGCGGCGGCGTTTCTTTTCGGACTGAACGAGATCGTCGTAGAAGATGAATTCGTCGCAGTTGGAGGTCAGCAGGTCGGAACTGGAACTGCGCACGCCCACGCCAATCACGATCTTGTTGTTCTCACGCAGCTTGCTGACCAGAGGCGAAAAATCCGAGTCACCTGAGACGATGACGAAGCTGTCGATGTGGTCCTTCGTGTAGCACAGGTCCAGGGCATCCACGACCAGCCGGATATCAGCGGAGTTCTTGCCGGACTGCCGGACGTGCGGGATGTCGATCATCTCGAATGCGGCTTCGTGCATGTCGCGCTTGAAGTCGGCATAGCGCTGCCAGTCGCAGTACGCCTTCTTGACCACGATGGAACCCTTCAGCAACAGCCGCTCCAGCACCTTGCGGATGTTGAAGGTCTCCAGCCTGGCGTCGCGCGCGCCCAGGGCGATGTTCTCGAAGTCGCAGAAGACGGCAAGATTGCGGGTTTCGGTTTCGCTGTTCATGGCCGCAGTATTGCAGATTCCCGGCGGTGTCGAGCGGTGAGGCCCGTCTGCCGGGTTTGAGACGACCAGGCCTGCTCAGGCGGCCAGCTCGGAGCGTGCCAGGCAGACCCGGTTGCGTCCTTCCCGTTTGGCCCGGTACATCGCCTTGTCCGCCGCCGCGATCAGCTGCTGCGGGTCGGAGCCGCGTGCCGGCACGATGCTGGCCACGCCGAAACTGGCGGTGAGCTTGGGCTGGTCGTCCATCTCACCCAGCCGTTCGATCTGGCCCCGGATGGTCTCGGCCAGCTCCCGGGCCGCATCGAGCTCGATGCCCGAAAGCACCAGTGCCATCTCCTCGCCGCCGTAACGCGCCGCCAGGTCGCCGGGCCGGCGCGCGTGCGTGGAGAGCAGGGCGGCCAGCCTGCGCAGGCAGGCATCCCCGGCCAGATGGCCGTGTCTGTCATTCAGGCGCTTGAAATGATCGGCGTCGAGCAGGATCAGGGTCAGCGCCTGACCGTCACGCATGTGCTGGGCCCAGGCCCGCGCCAGGAAATCGTCGAAGTGGCGGCGGTTGGCCAAGCCGGTCAGGCGGTCGGTGAGCGACAGCTTCTGCACTTCCAGTTCCGCCAGTTTGCGCTCGGTGATGTCCGTGTGCTGGATCACGAAATAGCCGGCATTGCGCCACAGCATTGGCCGCGCCGCGAGGATGAACCAGCGCTGTTCATCGGGGCTGTGGCAGGGATACTCGATGGAGAACTCGGGGGTTTCGCTGCGCAGCAGGCGGCGCAGGCCGATGGCGGTGTCGCGGGCCTGTTCCTGGCCCAGGCTGGCGGCGCGATCGCAGATCTGCAGATAGTTTCCCGGTTTCAGGCAACTGGCGCGCGAGGCGCCATTGCTGCGCCCGAATTCCCGCCAGCTGGCGTTGACATAGACGATGTCACCCCTGTGATCGATTACGCACAGGCTTTCGCTGATGGAATCGACCACCGCGCGGAAAAAATCGCCCGTCAGCTGCGGTCTCATGATGTCCGGTACTGGCAATGTCTGCTCAGCCTGGGTGTCGGCAGGTCAAGAAAGCGTCAAGGCGCCCGCCCGGCGGCGGGCGCCTGTGGCGGCGGCTCAGGCAGCGGCCCGTTCCTCGGCTGGTGAGCTGACGCGCATCAGATGATCGAAAGCGCCCAATGCCGCGGTGGCCCCGCTGCCCATCGAAACAATGATCTGTTTGTAGGGGCTTGTGGTCACGTCGCCGGCGGCGAACACGCCGGGCAGGGACGTGGCGCCGCGGTCGTCCACGATGATCTCGCCGCGTGGACTCCGTTCCAGGCTGTCCTGCAACCATTCGCTGTTCGGCAGCAGGCCGATCTGCACGAAAATGCCGTCCAGGGAGAGCTGGTGGCTGCTGCCGTCCCTGCGGTCCTCGTAGCTGAGCCCGGTAACCTTGCGCCCATCCCCCAGCACTTCGGTGGTCAGGGCCGACGTGATCACGCGCACATTGGGGAGCGATCGCAACTTGCGCTGCAGTACCTCGTCCGCGCGCAGGCGGGAGTCGAACTCGATCAGGGTCACTTCGCTGACGATGCCGGCCAGATCGATGGCTGCTTCCACGCCGGAATTGCCGCCGCCGATGACCGCGACCGGTTTGCCCTTGAACAGGGGGCCATCGCAATGCGGGCAGTAGGCGACGCCGCGGTTGCGGTACTCCTGCTCTCCGGGAACCTCCATCTGCCGCCAGCGGGCGCCGGTGGCGACCACGAGGCTGCGCGCTGACAGGACGGCACCGCTCTCCAGGGCCACTTCCAGGTGCTCACCGGCCTGACGCAGGGCGGTGGCACGCTGCAGCTTCATGATGTCGACGTCGTACTCGGTCACGTGCTGTTCGAGGGCCGCCACCATTTTCGGACCTTCCGTCGCCGGAACGGAGATGAAATTTTCGATGGCCAGGGTGTCCATCACCTGGCCGCCGAAACGCTCGGCCACCAAGCCGGTGCGGATGCCTTTACGCGCTGCATAGACGGCCGCGGCCGCGCCGGCGGGTCCGCCGCCCACGATGAGCATGTCAAAAGGCGCCTTGTCCTTGAGCTTTTCGGCTTCACGTTCCGCTGCTCCGCTGTCCAGGCGGGCCAGAATCTCCTCCACGCCCATGCGCCCGGAGCCCCAGGGCTCGCCGTTCAGGTACACGCAGGGCACTGTCATGACCTGCCGCTCGGTGACCTCGTCCTCGAAGGCTGCACCGTCGATGGCCACGTGCTCGATGGCCGGATTCAGCACGGCCAGCAGGTTCAGCGCCTGGACCACGTCCGGGCAGTTCTGGCAGGACTGCGAATAGTAGGTTTCGAACCGCATCGGCCCGGACAGCGCGCGGGCTTGCGCCAGCGTGTCCTCGTCCAGCTTCGGCGGGTGGCCGCCGACCTGCAGCAGCGCCAGGACCAGGGAGCTGAATTCGTGGCCCAGCGGGATGCCGGCAAAACGCAGGCCAATATCCTGACCCGGGCTGCCCAGGGAGAAGGAGGGGGCGCGCTCCGCCGCATCCCGGGTCTGAATCAGGCTGACCCGGTCGGACAGGGATTCAATCTGTTCCAGAGGGTCACGCAGGCGGGCGGATCGCTCGCTGTCATCCAGGTTGGCGGTGATGATTACCGGGCGCTGCAGTTTCTGCAGGTAGCCGCGCAGCTGCTCGGCCATCTGTTGATCCAGCATGAAAGATTCCTCGGGAAGAAAAGGGCCGGTGTGACAGAGTCAGGGACCGGCCCGGAGGGAACGCCGTCAGCCCGTGGGGGAGGGGGGTGGCCGACGGCGCTGGGGGGGTTAGATCTTTCCGACCAGGTCCAGGGACGGCCGCAGTGTGGCCTCGCCTTCCTTCCACTTGGCCGGGCAGACTTCTCCCGGATGGCTGGCGACGTACTGGGCGGCCTTGACCTTGCGCAGCAGTTCCAGCGCATCGCGGCCGATGCCGTTGTCATGGATTTCGCAGAGCTTGATCTGGCCTTCGGGGTTGATGACGAAGGTGCCGCGCAGGGCCACGCCCTCCTCTTCGATCATCACATCGAAGTTGCGGGCGAGGCGGCC
>JBFKIN010000256.1:0-4563 GCA_041632255.1 Oceanococcus sp.
ACCGCCCACGTCAACGCGCATTTCCGTGAGGGTGGCTTCAGCGGCGTCAAAATATCCGCGTTCGTACTCGTAGCGGGCCAGTTTCAGCCACAGGTCGGCACGCGCTTCGCTGGATAGCTGGCCGGCCGCGAGTTCCGCGCGAAAACGGCGGACCGCTTCCTGGTACAGGCCGTAGGCCAGCAGGTTGTCGATGATGAAACGGGCGGCTTGCGGACTGGTGTCCTCGGCGTCTCGCTGCAGGCGCAGGGCCATGCTGGCTGCGCTGAAATGCTCCTGGCTGTAGTGCAGGAAAAGGGCGCGGTTGAATTCGAAACCGGCGCTCTTGGGTTCGAAGGCCAGCAGCGGTGAGGCGGCCAGCATCAGTGTGGCAAGTCCGAGGCGGCGCATCACAGCTGGGCCTCGCGCTGGAAAATCCGGACGCCCAGGTCCCGGTTGCGACTGCTGTCGATGCGCAGTTCCAGCCACAGGGGCTGGTTGGTCTTGCGGAATGAGACCTCGACCAGCTTCTCGTAGGCGGCCGCTTTGGCTTCGGCGCCATCGAAGCGACCGATGAAACGGGCCTTGAGCTTGTGCACGCCGGGAGAGATGTTGCCGAGATGCAGCTGCTGAACCCCGCCCTTGCGTAAGGCGTAAACCTCCCGCGGGCTATATTCGTGGCGAGCCAGTTCCTGCTCATCGGTCAGCAATTCCAGGGCTTCGAGTTCGAAGTCGAAGACCTCCATGGTCAGGAAAACGCGCAGCTGCTGATTTGCCGGATACAGGCTGCTGTCGGCAAAGTCCTGCAGGTCCACGTCCAGTTGCAGGGCCTGGGCCTTCAGGTTCTGCACCTGCTGG
This sequence comes from Oceanococcus sp., assembly GCA_041632255.1. Classification (GTDB taxonomy): domain Bacteria; phylum Pseudomonadota; class Gammaproteobacteria; order Nevskiales; family Oceanococcaceae; genus Oceanococcus. The sequence goes on from JBFKIN010000256.1 coordinate 835, forward strand.
TCCAGCTGCCGCAATTCCTCGTTGAATTCTTCGGCGGCCCCGATTGCCTGAGACCAGATGAGGGCGCAGAGGCCCAGGATGCCAGCACGCGCTGTTGCCATGATGTGAGCTACGGTCATTGATCTGGTGAGTGGGTCCCGCTTCCCGTCCGCTTCGACCGGTTAAGGGCCGGCAAGTTTAACGTCACCCCGCAAACAACTCTATGGATGCGGGGAATGACGGGCGTGGCTAGCGCCCCTGATCAGGCCTGCAAGTCACGTGCCCCGGTCGGGCTCAGCCGGCGCTGGGCGGCAGGCGCAGTTCCAGGGTCTGACCCGGCTGCAGCAGGGAGCCGTCGATGCCGTTCCAGCTGCGGATTTCGTTGACACTGACCTGGTAGCGCTCGGCGATGCGCGACAGCATGTCACCGGGCTGAACCTCGTAAAAGATGCGTTGACGCTGGTCGGCGCCGCCGATCTTGATCAGCTGCCCCGGAATCAGCCGGTGGCCCGCCGGCAGGGTGTTCTGGGCCAGCAGGGCGCTGGTGCTGGTGCCGTAGCGCTGGGCGATGGACCACAGCGAATCACCACTGCGCACCTTGTGCCAGCCGCCGGGCATCGGGCGCTCGGCATAGCTGATTTGACCCTGGCGGATGGCCGCGCTGACGCTCAGGCGACTGAGCTGACGGTCATGGTCGGCCAGGATCAAGGTCTGCCCGGGCCGGATCGTGACGTCACTCATGTTGTTCAGACGCTGGATCAGGGCCACGCTGCTGCCGTGGCGGCTGGCGATCATGCCGAGGGTTTCCCCCGGGTTCACCGTATGCCGGCGCCAGCGCCGGCGCTGGTCTGCCGGCAGTTCCTTCAGCGCCTGACTGAAGCGCTGGCTGGCTTCAATGGGCAGGTAGATGGTGTGAGGGCCGCGGGGCGGCGTCGCCCAACGGCGCAGCTGGGGGTTCAGGCGGTAGATGCGCTCGATGTCGGCCCCGGACATCGCGGCGATCTGGGTCACGTCCAGCGGTCCGTCGGTGCCCAGGCGCACGAAAGTCCGCCGGGTGCTGACCGGCGGCAGCCGGATCGCCCCCGGGTTCCTGAGCACCCGCGCCAGGGCCAGAAGCTTCGGCACATAGGCCCGGGTCTCGCTCTTGAGCTCCAGGTCCCAGTAATCGTTGGTCAGGCCGCGCCGACGACGCTCACGCATCTGGCGCGCGATACGGCCTTCTCCCGCGTTGTAGGCGGCCAGGCCGAGCAGCCAGCCCCCGAAGCGTTCATGCAGATAGGTGAGATAGTTCAGCGCGGCATCGGTGGAGCGGCTGAAATCGAGGCTGCCCTCGTACCACCAGTCGTGGTTCAGGCCGAGGTGTTCGGCCGTGGCGGGGAGGAGTTGCCACAGGCCGCGCGCGCCGCTGACCGAGACAGCAGTGGGATCCAGCTGGCTCTCGACGATGGGCAGCAGTGCGAGTTCCAGGGGCATGCCGCGGTCGCGCACCGCCAGCGCCAGTGGATACAGGAACTCGCGACCCTGCAGCAGGGTAACCTGCAGTTCCAGGTGGCGTTGCCGATAACGCGCCTCCCAGGCATCGATATCGGGGTGTTCGATGTGCCCCAGCCTCAGCTGTGGCGCCAGCCAGGCCCAGAAATCCTGATCCGCCTGGGGCAAGGCCCGGGCGTGGCTGCAGACCAGGAGCAGGATGGCGGCCAGCGCGCTGGTCGCCAGCCTCACCGGACAGGCCTCCGCTTGCGCAGGCCGGCGTCGGGCTGCGGGGTGGCATGCCCGTGGTGACGCCGCAGGGACGCTTCGGGATTGTCGGATATGGTCAAAATGGCGGAGACTGGAGACATCCTGCCGTGGTCAGATTGGGATTCGACGTTATTCTGCATGAAAAATTTGAACACTATGGAATCCTGGCTGGATACGCCGCGTGGGCGCCTGCTGCTGCGCCACGAACGCGCGCACCTTGATCAGGCTCTGGAAAAGCTGTTCGGCCGGACTTTGCTGCAGATCGGCAACTGGGCGCCCCGCCTTCTGCGGACGGTTTCGCACTGGCGCAGTGGTGTCTTCGGGGCCGAGGCGGGCGCGGATGTGATTTGCGATCTGGGCGCGCTGCCGCTGGCACCCAACAGCGTGGATGCCGTCCTGCTCGCGCACAGTCTCGAATCCGCCGAATCGGCACACCGCCTGTTGCGCGAAGTTGACCAGGTGCTGAGTCAGCGCGGCCAGTTGCTGATTCTCGGCTTCAATCCGTTCAGCTGGTGGGGAATGCGCCAGCGCCTGCTCCCCTGGTACCCGGCCCTGCCGACGCGCGAACGCCTGTTGTCGCGTGCGCGCATCCATGACTGGCTGAGGCTGCTCGACTACGAGGTGGTGCAATGTGACAGCTTCGGGCCGGGGACGGATGGGCGCCTGCGTCTGCTGCGTCCGCTGCTCGACTTTTTCGCTCCGGCCTATCTGATCCGCGCGCGCAAGCGGCGTCTGCCGTTGACGCCGGTCCATCGGCCAGTCTGGTCACGACGGCCCGGTGAGATCGAGACGGCTCGCCTGTCCAGCCCCAGCCTGTCCGCGAGGTCGAGGTCTTCCGTCGTCGTGCCTTTCGCCCCCGGGGCGGATTCTTGAGCCGGGTGGTCATCTACACGGATGGCGCCTGCAGCGGCAATCCCGGTCCCGGAGGCTGGGGGGCCAGCCTGCGCTACGGCGGCAAGGTCAGGGACATCTGTGGCGGCGAACCGCAGACCACCAACAACCGCATGGAGATGCAGGCTGCCATCGAGGCGCTCAATGCGCTCAAGCGCCCCTGCGTGGTGGATCTCTATACCGACTCGACCTACCTGCGCCACGGCATCATGCAGTGGCTGCCGAACTGGAAGCGAAAGAACTGGAAGACTTCGGCCGGCAAGCCGGTGAAGAACCAGGATTTGTGGCAGGCGCTGGATGCGGCGACGGCCCGGCATGAGGTGACCTGGCACTGGGTCAAGGGTCATTCGGGTCACGATGGCAACGAGCGCGCGGACGAACTCGCGCGCCAGGGCATGGAACCTTTCAAGCTCACGGCATGATGAATGAACGCGAAATCGTCCTCGATACCGAAACCACCGGTCTGGAGGCCGCCGAGCATTCGATCATCGAGATCGGCTGCCTGGAGATCATCGACCGGCGCCTGACCGGGCGCAGCTACCATCAGTACATCAACCCCGGTCGCAGCATCGACGAGGGCGCGATCGCGGTGCACGGGATCACCATGGAGATGCTGCGCGACAAGCCGCGTTTCGACGGCATCGCGGATGAACTGCTGGCCTTCATCGGCGATGCCCGGCTGGTGATCCACAATGCCGAGTTCGACATGGGATTCCTGGCGGCGGAGTTCAAGCGCTGCGGCCGCGCCGCAGACTGGCCGCCGCCCGGCGAGGTCGTGGACTCGCTCAAGCTGGCCCGGGCCAAGCATCCGAACCAGCGCAATTCGCTGGATGCGCTGTGCAAGCGCTACGAGGTCGACAACTCGGGGCGCGAGCTGCACGGGGCCCTGCTCGACGCCCAGCTGCTGGCCGATGTCTATCTGGCGCTGACCGGAGGCCAGAGCAGCCTGTCACTGAAGACGGCTGCCGAGGCGGCTGGGCCGGGGCGCAGCATTGCCGAAGTCATCGCGGCCGCGGGCCGGGAGCCCAAACGGTCGCAACTGCCGGCGGAGCAGGCCGAGGCGCACCGCCGCTATCTGGATCTGCTGGAGAAGGCGTCGGGAAACTGCCTGTGGCTGGA
>JBFKIN010000257.1:0-4528 GCA_041632255.1 Oceanococcus sp.
GCTGGCTGCTGGAGGTTGGCCTGTGACGCAGCGGTTGGTGATCCTGGGCGCCACCGGCACCATCGGTCAGAACACGCTGGACGTGGCGGCGCGCCATGCCGGCAGGCTGGAGGTGCTCGGGGTCTCGGCGGATCGAAATGTGGAGTCCCTGCTGGAGATCTGCGCCCGCCACGAAGTGCCCTACGCGGCGATGGCGAACGCTGCAGCTGCCGAGGAACTGGCTGCCGCCGTGCAGGCCAGAGGTCTGCCTACCCGGGTCCTGCGGGGTCCGCAGGCGCTGGAGGAACTGGCCGCCCTGGATGAGGCCACCACCGTCATGGCGGCGGTGGTTGGTGCGGCTGGCCTGCTGCCCACGCTGGCCGCGGTGCGTGCCGGCAAACGGGTGCTCCTGGCCACCAAGGAGGCGCTGGTCATGAGCGGGGCAGTCTTTCTGCGGGCGCTGGCCGACAGCACCGCGGAACTGATTCCGATCGATAGTGAACACAATGCCATTTTCCAGTGTCTACCTGCTGGCAGCCGTTGCGGCAGTCGACCCGTCGGGGTCCGGCGTCTGATCCTGACCGCTTCGGGCGGGCCGTTTCGAACCTTGCCGCTGGAGCAACTGGTGGATGTGACCCCGGCCCAGGCGGTGGCACATCCGAACTGGACCATGGGACAGAAAATTTCCGTCGATTCAGCCACGATGATGAACAAGGGCCTCGAACTGATCGAGGCGGCGCGTCTTTTTGACCTGCCGTCGGCGCAGATCGATGTCCTGCTGCATCCGCAGAGCGTGATCCATTCGCTGGTCGAGTACGAGGACGCCTCCTTCCTGGCCCAGATCGGCAGCCCCGACATGCGCATTCCGATCGCCCACGCGCTGGCCTTCCCCGAGCGTTTTGATTCAGGTGCGGCATCGGTCGATCTGGCGGCGGTGGCGAGAATGGACTTCGCCGAGGCGGACCTGACGCGCTTTCCCTGCCTGCGCCTGGCGCGCGAGGCCCTGGAGGCCGATGGTGTGGCGCCGGCGGTGCTGAATGCGGCCAACGAAGTCGCGGTCGAGGCATTCCTGTCCGGGCAGATCGGTTTTACGGATATCGCCGCGACGGTGGATGGCGCACTCCAGGCCATGACCAGCGCGGAACTGGACCCCGCAGACACCCTGGAGGCCGTTCTGGCCGCCGACGCCTGGGCACGCGAGCACAGCCGGGCTCAGCTGGGGCTGGCGCATGCTTGAGGTGCTCTGGTCGGCTGGCGCCTTCATCGTCGCCGTGGGTTTCCTGGTGGCCTTTCATGAATGGGGTCATTTCTGGGTCGCTCGCCGGATGGGCGTGGATGTGCTGCGATTCTCGATCGGATTCGGCCCGGTGCTTGCCAGCCGTCGCGGTCGCGACGGCACCGAATATGCGCTTTCGGCCATTCCGCTGGGTGGCTACGTCAAGATGCTGGACGAGCGTGAGGGCGATGTGCCGCCTGAACGTCTGGAACGGGCTTTCAATCGCAAGCCTGTCGGTCAGCGCATCGCCATTGTGGTCGCGGGGCCGGCCGCCAATTTCCTGTTCGCCATCGTGGCCTACTGGTGCATGTTCGTGGTCGGGCAGGATGGCATCCGCCCGGTGATCGGCGACGTTGAGCCCGGGACCCGGGCCGCCGAGGCCGGCCTGCGGGCCGGCGACGAGATCCTGAGCTTCGATCAGAGGCGCATCCGGGCCTGGGACCAGCTGCGTCCGGCCATCCTGGACAGTGCGCTGGATGGTGCCCAGGTGCCGCTGAGGGTCAAGCGCGACGGCAGCGAACTGGATGTCCGGCTGAATCTGGCCGGGGTCGACATCGACCCGCAACAGGTCTTCGGTCAGGTCGGCCTGGACCTGCCGCGGGTGCGCTACGCGCCGATCCTCGGCGCCATCGTGGCCGGGGAGTCCGCCGACCGGGCAGGCCTGCAATCAGGCGACCGCATCCTCAGCCTGAATGGCGAGGAGATGCGCAGCTGGGATGGTCTGCGCCATTGGGTGCGGCAGCATCCGGGCGAAATCGTGCGGGTGCGCTACGAGCGCGGCGGGCAGACGCTCGAGCTGGAGATGGCCCTGGGATTGCACGATGACAACGGCGTAACGATCGGTCGTTTCGGCGCCGGCGTAGCGGCCCAGCCGGAACTGTGGCAGGATTTGCGCGTTCACTGGAGTCTGACGCCGTGGGCGGCGCTGCCGGCTGCGGTGACGCAGACGGTCGAGATGTCGCAGCTGACCTTGCAGATGCTCGGCCGCATGGTGACGGGTGAGGTTTCGGTCCGTAATATCAGCGGCCCGATTCACATCGCCCAGTACGCTGGTACGACGGCGGCTGTTGGAATGGTCGCATTCCTCAGCTTCCTGGCGATTATCAGCATCAGTCTCGGGGTGTTGAATCTGCTGCCCATTCCGGTACTGGACGGGGGGCATTTGCTGTTCTACCTGATCGAATGGCTCAAGGGCTCGCCGCTGTCCGAGCGGGCCCAGCTGGTCGGGCAGCAGTTCGGCATGGCCGCCTTGCTCATGTTGATGAGCGTGGCCTTTTACAACGACATCGTTCGGCTGGTCGGATAAGCCGACGGATACGCGCCCGCCCCGGCGGGCCATCACGACATTAGGGTAATGAGTTTGGTTAAGCGCTTGGGCCTGCTGGCGGGCCTGCTGTTGATGCACGGCCTGGCGGCCGCGATTCAGCCCTTCAAGATCGAGTCGATCGAGGCGCAGGGGCTGCAACGCCTGGAGCTTTCGACCGTGCTGTCCTATCTCCCGCTGTCGGTGGGGGATGAGCTGAATGATGCGACCAGCGCGCAGGCCATGCGCGCCTTGTACCAGACCGGCCTGTTCCGCAACGTGGTGCTGCTGCGCGAGGACAGCACCCTGATCGTGCGCGTGGACGAGCGGCCGGCCATCGTGTCCTTTGAGATCGACGGCAACGACAAGATCGGCGGTGAGGAACTGGACAAGGCCCTGGCCGATGCCGGCCTGGCCGAAGGCGAGCTGTTCCGGCAGTCGCTGCTCGACCAGGTCAAGCAGGAGATGCAACGGCAGTACTACGCCAACGGCTTTTACGGCGTGGCCATCGAGGCCAGCGTCACCGAACTGGACAACAACCGGGTCAGCATCAAGATCGAGGTTGAAGAGGGCAAGCCCGCCAAGATCCGTTCCATCAACATCGTCGGCAATGAGGCTTTTGACGACGACACCCTGCTGGGCGCCTTCGAACTGGCGGAGTCCCAGGCCTGGCGCCTGTTCCAGTCCTCCGACAAGTATTCCAAGCAGAAGCTGCTGGGCGACCTCGAGGGCTTGAGTTCCTTCTACATGGACCGCGGTTATCTGCGATTTGACGTGCCCTCCGTGCAGGTGTCCCTGAGTCCTGACAAGCGCGACATCTACGTCACCATCAACGTGCACGAAGGCGAGTCCTACACGGTCAAGGACATCAAGTTTTCGGGTGAACTGGAGCTGTCCGAGGATTTCCTGCGCCGCATGGTGCTGGTCACTCCGGGCGAGATCTTTTCGCGCAAGGAGGCCACCCAGTCGGCCGAGTTCATGGAAGGGGCGCTGGCCAACATTGGCTTCGCCTTCGCCAAGGTCAACCCGCAGCCCGAGCTTGAGCCGGACAGCCGAGAGGTGAGCCTGAATTTCGTCCTGATGCCAGGCAAGCGCACCTACGTGCGTCACATCAGTTTCTCCGGCAACCTCAAGACCAATGACGAGACCCTCCGCCGCGAGATGCGCCAGCTGGAGGGCGCCGTGTTTTCGCGTGCCCAGGTTGAACGCTCGCGCACCCGTATCGCGCGCCTGCCCTTCGTCGCGCAGGCCGAGGTCGACACCGTGCCGGTGCCCGGCAGTGAGGATCTGGTTGACGTCAGATTCAAGATCGAGGAGCGTCCGCCCGGCTCGATCCAGTTCGGCGTGGGCTTTTCCGGCGCTCAGGGCTTTCTGGTCAATGGCAGCCTGACCCACACCAATTTCCTCGGCACGGGCAACCGGGTGGCGCTGGAACTGGAGAACAACCAGATCTCCGATACCGTCAGCGTGAGCTGGACCGATCCGTACTTCACCAAGGACGGCATCTCCCAGACCCTGTCAGGCTTCTATCGCAAGTCCGAAGGCGTGATCCGCTTCTCTTCCGGGTTTGATTCCAACTCCTACGGTGTGGCCGCGACCTATGGCCTGCCGATCAGCGAATACTCCAGCATTCGCCTGGGTCTGGGGCTTGAGGAGACGGCGATCACCACGTTCCCGACCGCTTCGGCGGACGAGATCCTGCGCTTCGTGGCGGACAACGGGACCAAGTTCTTCACCACCGAGTTCCGAACCGGCTTTGCCCGCGACACCCGCAACCGCACGATCTTCGCCACCCGTGGTGCGCTGCACCGGATCAATCTGGACCTGATCCTGCCGGGCAGCGACATCGAGTTCTACAAGGCGTCCTACCAGCTGCAGTACTACCAGCCGATCTGGGGCGACCTGTTTGCCGAGATCAACGGCAGTCTGGGTCTGGTGGACGGGTACGGCGACACGGATTCCGTGCCGCC
>JBFKIN010000258.1:0-4524 GCA_041632255.1 Oceanococcus sp.
CCAGGCCACGGCGCTGGTGCCAACCACCACGGGCATCCTCAATGATGACTGTGACGCGATGGCGGTGTTCATCTTCACCACCGATCACAAGGCCGGGACCATCGGGCATCTGGTCGCCGAGATCAAAGCCTTCAACGCCGAAAATGCCCAGGACTTCTATTCCCGGGCAGTGGACGTCAACCCGGCCTACTGTGCCGACAAGCGGGCCAAGTTCGACGAGATGCGCCAGGCCGAGTCGCGGTCCCTGCAACTGTCCACCAGCGATGTGGCCAGCGACGCTGACCGTGACGCGGCGCGCGATGACGTGGACCGGCTCAAGGCAGAGTACGAGGGCTTTGACCGGAATTGCCCGGTCAACTTCGCTCTCGCCTCCGGCAACGTCGGCGTGATGGCGGCGACCAATGAAGTGGTCGAAGCCCAGGAGCTGATGGTGGTGCTCTGGGTCTACGTGGTGATCCTGATCTTCATGTGGCTGAGCTTCCGCTCGGTGGTCGGTGTGCTCGCCGTGGTCCTGCCCCTGTCCCTGGTGTCAACCATGGCCTACGCGGTGATGGCGATGCTGGATATCGGACTCAAGGTGGCGACCCTGCCGGTCGTGGCGCTGGCCGTGGGCATCGGCGTGGACTACGGCATTTACGTGTATTCCGAGCTGGTGGGCGCGGTGAAGCAGGGCATGAGGCTGGATGAGGCCTACAAGCTCACCCTTCATCGCACCGGCAAGGCGGTGATCTTCATCGGCGTGTCTCTGGGGCTGTCCGTGCTGACCTGGACCATGTCCGAACTGCAATTCCAGATCGACATGGGCATCATGCTGGTGTTCATGTTCACCGCCAACATGTTTGGCGCGATTCTGGTTCTGCCGGCGCTGGCCCGTTTCCTGATGCGGATTCCGAAGGAGCAGCTCGACTGACGCAAGAGTCGCGCTGGCCTGTGCTGGTCAAGCAGCAGGCTCCTGACGGGCGACGTCAAAATCCCCGCGCCGAGACACGGTGACACCGCCGCGCCTTTCAGCCGGCGGATTCTTCCGCTGCCAGCCGCTTGAGGTGATCCTCGAGCACTTCGCGCATGTCCAGCACGCAGTGCAGGTGGCCGAGCAGCATGTAGACACCGGCCAGTCGGCGGTGAAGGAAGACGATTTCCCGCGGTGGCATGCGGAAATGCACGGTGGCCGCCGCGCGGGTCAGCAGGCGGCCGGCCTGGATGAAGACATCGCCCTGGGCCCATCGGTAGGCGCCATCGGCTGTGAACATCTCGCGTCGCACATCGTCACGGTCGGCGCAGAACGGTTCCATGATCTGGCAGATCATGGTGTAGAAATCCGCCAGCACGGATTCCGGAAAGCCGCGCTCCATCAGGCCGATGCCGCAGGCGCCATCAATGACTGCATCGCGATCGCGGCGGATGCCGCCGAGCAGAATCCGGGCGTAGGCGCGTATGAAGTGGGGATTGAATTCACGGGTGGCGCCGAAATCCAGCAACACGATGCGCGCGCTGTCGTCCTGCAGGCGGATGCGATAGTTGCCGTAGTGAGGGTCGGTCTGGACCAGATGCCAGTCGAAGAATTCGGTGCAGAACAGCTCGAAAAAGGCGCGGCCCAGTGCGTCCCGGCTGGCCTGGGGCAGGTCCAGCACCCTGGGGTCCTTCAGCGACAGACCGTCCTCGAAGCTCATCAGCAGAAGGTCTTCGGTGCAATAGGCATCCTCCATCTGCGGGACGATGAAGCGGGTGTCGTTCGCAAGGCGTTCGCGGAAGGCGCGGGCCATGCGCGCCTCATGCAGGTAGTCCACTTCCCGGTGCAGCATTTCCCGGATCTCGGCCATGATCGGCTGCGGGGACAGGTGTTCCGGCACCATGTGGCTGAGCGCCAGCAGCCGCGAGATGGTGCGCACGTCAGAATCAATCGCGGTATCCACTCCCGGGTAGCGAATCTTCAGGCAGAACTTGCGTTCATCGCCTTCCAGGCGGGCCACATGCGCCTGGCCAAGCGAGGCCGCGGCAATCGGCTCGCGTTCGATGTGCAGGCGCTCGTAGCGGCTGGGGCCGAGGGACGCCAGCACAACCGGCTCGACGACCGACCAGTCCACGTGCACGGTGTCATCCTGCAGGCTTTGCAGGATGGTCACCGCCTCCGGCGGCATGAAGTACTGGCCGTACAGCGACAGCATCTGCCCGGCCTTCATCACGCTGCCCTTGAGCTGGCCCAGCTGATCGACGAAGCGACGGGTTTCCTCGATGAGGAATTCGCGAGTCGCGTTTTCGCGCTGTTCGTCGCTGCGAAACAGGTTGCTGAAACCGTGACCCGCAGCCCGTATGCCCGCGCCCACGCCCATGCGGGTCATGGTCAGGTTGCGGGAAAAAGGCTGGGTCTGGAGCTTCTTGAGGCTTGGTCTGGGCTTGTCGCTCACGGTGTGGCTGGGCTGACGGTGGCGGGGTTATTGTAGTCGGCTGCTGAAGCCGCTGCCTCCAGGCATGAGTATTTTACCTTCACCGCATCCGCCGCTCCGTGGCCGGCCACCGGCCGCCTACGGTCGGTTGTGCCTGCGTCAGCTGGGCTGGGAGTGGCCTGATCCGGTAGAGCCGTGTCGGCAGCAGTTGTCGGTGGAAACGGCCTGGGCGGACAGTCATCTCGCGCCGTTGATCGGAACCGCGGATCGCCCGCTCGCCTGCACGCTGAATCTGCCAGCTTGCGCCGATGACGTGCGGGATGCCCTGAACCTGTTGGTGCCCGCCGGACGCCGCATTACCTGGCTCGGGCGGCGCATCCTGGGCATGCGCCGCCTGTCGCATCCCCTGTCGCGCCGCGGCACCGTATCGCCCTCCGGAACATGTCGTCTGCTGGCCACCGCAGACGGCGTGCTGGCGGTCAATCTGCCCCGGAATGAGGACTGGGAGTTGTTGCCGGCCTGGCTGGAATGCCCAGTCGTGCCGGACTGGACGGCGGTGGCCCGAGCCGCGTCGATCATTGACAGCGAGGGCCTGCTGGAGCGAGCTCGCCTGCTCGGTCTTGCCGTGGCACCAATGAATCCTCCGCTGCCCACCGCGCACTGGTTCGAGGCGGAGCGGCTGGGCGTGGCGCGCCTGCCCGCCGCCGGGACGAGGCCACGGGTTCTTGATCTGAGCAGCCTTTGGGCCGGGCCCTTGTGCAGTCAGCTGCTGAGGCTGGGAGGAGCTGAGGTGATCCGCGTAGAGCACCCGCAGCGCCCGGATGGCGCAAGACGCGGTCCAGGTCTGTTTTTCGACACCCTCAATGCGGGGAAGCAGACCCTGGCCCTGGATCTGCGGCTGCCGGCCCAGCGCGAACGTTTCCTGGAAGAGCTGTCCCGGGCGGACATCCTGATCGAAGCCTTCCGGCCGCGTGTCTGGCGGCATCTGGGCATTGATCCGCAAGCCTGCATCGCCGAGCGGCCGGGCCTGAGCTGGATCAGCATCACCGGCTATGGCCGGGACGGACCGCAAGGCAACTGGCCGGCCTTCGGCGACGACGCGGCAGTGGCCGCGGGTCTGAGTTACGCCATGGAACAGCAGTGCGGCGAACGCCTGATCGTCGGCGATGCCATCGCCGACCCGCTGACCGGCCTGCATGCGGCACTCGCGGCACAGGCGGCTTTCCTGGGTGGTGGCGGTGTGCTGATGTCGGTTCCGCTCAGCCAGGTGGTGGCGCATTGCCTGAACTTCCTGCTGTCACCGACCTGAGCGTCAGTCTCAGCGGGCCGGCGCGTCTTCCCCGGCGGGGGTGGCGGCGGAGCCGTCGTCGCGCAGATCCTGCAGCCAGCGTCGCTGTGCAATCTGCTGCTTGACGACTTCCAGCATGTCGTTGATGGCGGCGCTGAGCTGATCCCGCGCGCCGCTGGCCTGGACCGATTCCTCGATGCTGGCGAATATCGCGGCGGCAATGTCATCGAAGAGATGGGCAAAATCGGCGCCCGTCATTTCCTCGGCCAGTTCGTCGAACACGCGGCACACGATGTCCGTCACCGCCTGGTCGAGGAGTTTTCCAGCCATGCCGCCGACGACTGGAATGCGGTCCAGGCGTCGGATCTCGCGGTTCTCGCGCACCGCGTGGCTGACCGAGCGGGTGATCAGGGCATGCAGATCCTGTCGCGACCCGCTGTAGGCCGCGCCCGCGAGACCGACGACCCGGGCGCGCAACGCATCCGTGATCATTTGCTGGCGGGGCAGCAGCACCTCCTCGACGACCCGGCGTTCGAGATCATGCGAGGCGCTGATCTCGCGCTGGACGCCACCGAGCACCCGCAGCACCACGCGGTCGGAGATTTCCTCCATCAGGATGTCGTAGATACGCTTGACCAGCTTGTAGGCATACCAGTGGTGGTAGTCGATGTACCCCATGCGCTGCAGGCGATACAGGATCGCGAAGATGCGCAGGACCCTGAGCCAGCGCAGGCCTGCCACCGGGATGCAGCCCAGGATGTCGTACCAGTGCAGCACCGGGAAGGCATACCAGGTCGGATAGCGGCGGTAGCGCAGGGCATGGGCCCAGCGCAGCATGAATTCGCCCAGGAA
>JBFKIN010000259.1:0-4516 GCA_041632255.1 Oceanococcus sp.
GGCGTCGCACAGCTGCATGAAGCGGGCAGCCTTGTCCGCCGCGGCGCTGTCGATGGCCCCGGCCAGATGGGCCGGATCGTTGGCGATGAGGCCGAGCGGACGCCCCTCGATGCGGATCAGCGCGGTGATCATGCCGGGGGCAAATGCCGCCCGCAACTCCAGCACGGAGTTGGTGTCGGCGAGCCTGCGGATCAGTGCCCGCTGGTCGTAGGCGCGCTGGCGATTTTCCGGCACCAGGCCGCGCAGCAACTCCTGCGGCGCGCAGTCCCAGTCGGCCAGCACGCCCTGGAAATAGCCGAGGTAGCGGCGCGCGGCGGCCACGGCCGCGGCGTCGTCCTCGACCAGGATGTCGATCACGCCATTGGCCTGCTGCACCTCAACCGGACCGATCTCCTCCGGCGCGACCACCCCGAGACCGCCGCCCTCGATCATGGCCGGGCCGCCCATGCCCAGATTCGACCCGGCGGTGGCGATGATCACGTCGCAACAGCCCAGAAAGGCGGCATTGCCGGCGAAACAGCGTCCGGTGTTGATGCCGATCAGCGGCACCCGGCCGCTAAGCGCGGCCAGCGCGGTGAAGGAGCTGCATTCCAGGCCGCTCACCACCACATCGTCCAGGTCGGTATCGCCGGGACGGCCGCCCCCGCCTTCGGTGAAGAACACCACCGGCAGGCCCTGTTCGCCGGCCAGTTGCAGCATGCGGTCGGTCTTGCGGTGGTTCTGAAAGCCCTGGGTGCCGGCCAGCACCGTGTAGTCATAGGCCAGCACGGCGCAGCGCCCGGCGCGCTCGCCGAACAGCGCGCCATTGATGCGTGCGGTGCCGGTGATCAGGCCATCGGCCGGCGTCTGCCGGATCAGCTCCTGAGGCGTGCGGCGGCTGCGCTGGGCCGCCAGCGCCAGTGCGCCGTACTCGACGAAACTGTCCGCATCGCAGAGGTCGGCCAGATTCTCCCGCGCCGTGCGCCGGCCCTGCGCATGGCGACGGGCCACTGCCTCGGGCCTCGCCGCATCGCTGGTGGCCGCCCTGCGGGCCTCGACCTGGGCCAGGTCCGGACGCGGACCGGTCTCGGGGGCCGATGGGGTGAAGGCCGCCGCCTCCGACGCCTGCGCATCCGCACCGTCCGCCTGCGGCTGCAGTTCCAGCAGCGGCTGCCCCTTGTCCACCATGCGCCCCGGCGCGGTGATCAGTGCCGCCACCCGCCCGGCCCGCGGCGCGCACAGCGGATGCTGCATCTTCATCGCCTCGATCAGCAGCAGTTCCTGGCCGGCCGCCACCGACTCGCCGGCCTGCACCGACACCGACATGATCGTCCCCTGCAGGGGTGCCCTGATCTTCATCCCGCCTCCCGAATCTGCTGCGGCGAGTCTGCCGCAGGGGCGCAAAGGGTGCCAGCCCGTGAAGGCCGGGCGCCCGTCGCCGCGCGCGGGCAGGCCGGCGCCGCGTCCGCGCGCACCAGCCCCGGCCCTTGCCCTGGCGCCCGCGACACCGAGAACCGGGACCTCAGGTGTGGACCAGTCGCCGCTGCAGCCCGGTCCTGCCGCAGGCCCGGCCCTTGCCATGCCCGCCGCTGGCTGTGGACACCAGCCGGGCAGGCCCTACACTGCCGCCTCCCCTGCAACGCGCCCGACCATGTCCGCATCCGACCTTGACGCCATCATCATCGGCGCCGGCCACAACGGCCTCACCGCCGCCGCCCTGCTGGCCGGCGCAGGCCGCCGGGTGCTGGTGCTGGAACGCCGTGACATCGTCGGCGGCGCCTGCGTCACCGAAGAACTTGCGCCCGGCTTCAAGGTGTCCAGCTGCAGCTACCTCGTGAGCCTGCTCGCCGCCGACGTGATCCGCGAGCTGGAACTGCCCCGCCACGGCTACCGCGTGATCCCGCGTGACCCGGCGTCCTTCACCCCGCTGCCGGACGGGCGCTTCCTGATGCTGGGTCGCGATGCCGCCTTCAACCAGGAACAGATCCGCCCCTTCTCCGCCCGCGACGCCGAGGCCTACCCCCGCTTCGAAGCCTTCCTGACCCGGGTCGCCGAAGCCCTGGAGCCGGCCCTGGAGAGACCCGCGCCGGATCTGCTGCCGCTGCCGGCCAGCTGGCGCCGCCAGCCTCCGCTGCGACGCCTGGCCGAGCTGCTCGGCGCCTGGCGGCTGCGCCGGGCGCTGGCCAGTCTGGGCGAGGAACAGCCGGCCGCGATGCGCCTGCTGCTGGATCCGGCCAGCCGGGTGCTGGACAGCTGGTTCGAATCCGACGTGCTCAAGGCCACCCTGGCCACCGACGGCGTGATCGGCGCCTTCGCCCCGCCCTCCGCGCCCGGCACCGGCTATGTGCTGCTGCACCACGTCATGGGCGACGCCGGCGGCGCGCGCGGCGTCTGGGGCTATGTGGAAGGCGGCATGGGGCGCATCACCCAGGCCATGGCCGCCAGCGCCCGCGAGCGCGGCGCCCGCATCCGCACCGGGGTGGCGGTGCGGCGCATCCTGCAGCAGAACGGCCGGGTGCAGGGCGTGGAACTCGCCGACGGCAGCACGCTGCGCGCGCCCGTGGTGCTGTCCAACGCGACCCCCGAGGTCACCTTCCGCCAGTTGCTGGATGGCAGCGCCCTGCCGAGCGGCTTCAGCCGGGCCGTCGATGCCATCGACTACGCCAGCGCCAGCTGCAAGATCAATCTGGCGGTGAAAGGCCTGCCCGATTTCCTCGCCTGCCCCGGCGCCGAGGCGCCAGGACCGCAGCACCGCGGCACCATCCACATCGGCCCGGACATGGCGGCCATCGAGCGCGCCTACGACGATGCCAAATATGGCCAGCCCAGCCGTCATCCGCTGATCGAAATGACCATCCCCAGCGCCCTCGACCCCAGTCTGGCGCCGCCCGGTCATCATGTGGTCCAGCTGTTCGTGCAGTACGCCCCTTACCGACTGGCCGAAGGCGACTGGGACAGCACCCGCGAGGCCTTCGCAGACCGCTGTCTGGCCGAGATCGACCGCTACGCCCCCGGCTTCTCCGCCCAGGTGCTGCACCGCCAGGTGCTGGCCCCGCCGGACCTGGAACGCGAATACGGACTGACCGGGGGCAACATTTTCCATGGCGCGATGACCCCGAGCCAGCTGCTCAGCCTGCGGCCGGTGCCCGGCTGGGCCGACCACCGCACGCCCATACGCGGCCTGTATCTCTGCGGCGCCGGCTGTCACCCGGGCGGCGGCGTCACCGCCCTGCCGGGCCGCAATGCGGCGCGGGCCGTGCTGCACGACAGCTGAACACGGCGCCGGGGAACCTTCCGGCCGCCTGAAGCGTGAAAGACAAAAACGACGGGGGCGGCAAAAGCCCGCCCACCAACCTCAAGGGAGAATCCATGTCTATCCGCAATCTGTCCGCGGCCAGCGGTCTGCTGGCCTGCGCCCTGCTCGCCGCCTGCAGCGGCGGCCGCCCTGCCGGCGATGCCACACCCCGCGCCGAAGCCGCACCCGCCGAAGCGACCCCCGCCAAGGTGCAGGCCAAATGGGAAAACAGCCGCCTCAACGTCGACGTGCCGGTGCCGGTCATCGCCTTCGGCCTGCCCGAGGCCAGCGTCACCGCACTCAAGCGCGCGCTGCGCGTGCACCCTGTCGACCACAGCAACGGGGACTTCAACCAGGTCCTGCCGCCGGACCTCGAGGAGTTCCAGGAAGACGGCCCCACCGCCCTGGTGCCCCTGCTGGGCGACAGCTTCGCCCACCCGGTGATGCCGCTGGCCCGCTTCGCGGTGACCCCGGCCGGGGCGGAACTGGAGGCCGGCCTGGTCCAGGCCATGGCCAACGCGAAGCTGGATGAAGGCCTTTACGACGCCGTCGCGATCGAGGACTGGCTGGCCGAAAACCTGCCCGCCCATGGGCTGCCGCTGAACCCCGATGCCCCCTCCATCGTGCTGCTGCACCTGGACGCCCTGGGCATCGGCAGCCACGGCTGGAGCTTCCAGGGCCGCACCGGCGTGCTCGCCCCCGTGCGCGTCTTCGGCGAGCGCCATCCCCTGCTGGTGCTCGACCCCTCGGCGGTCGAGGACAGCTACGCCGGCAGCGGCGACTTCCGCAGCCCGGTGACCAGTGACGCCGTCGAACTGATGGCCGACTTCGTCATCGAAGCGGTCGAATTCCGCGTCCTGCAGGCCAGCATCTACCCCATCGCCCAGGCGCCCTGCCATGCCGTCACCGGCATCATGGGCATCCGCCCAGCCGGCATCGCCGAGGCCACCGACATCCTGCGCGCCGTCGAGGACGCCCTGCACCCCGACTGGATCAAGGGCGCCTTCGACCACCTCACCGGCACCGACGTCTACTTCGACCTCAAGATCCTGCAACTGCCGGTGGACGACCCGGCGCTGGACGCCATCGCCCGCGGCGAGTTCCCCACCATGGAAGTGCTCCGCGCCTGGCTGACCACCAACTGGGAGAACTACCACGTCGACCACCCCGGCTGCGAGGAATACCTCTCCGTGGTCTTCGCCGGCGACGTGGCCACCGTGCCCGGCGGCGGCATCCTGGGCA
>JBFKIN010000260.1:0-4514 GCA_041632255.1 Oceanococcus sp.
CTGGCCGCGGACATCGAGAAGTTCAAGCGCGACGCCGACATCCTGTCCGGTACCGAACGGGCCAAGCGCGAGAAGGAACTCAATACCCGGCGCATCGATACCGGCTATGCCGAGCAGCAGTTCAAGGAAGATTTTGCCGGTCGCCGGCAGGAGCTGTTCAACAAGGTGCTGGCCGACATCTCCGAAGTCATCAAGGCGGTGGCCAAGGAAGGCAAATATGACATCGTGATCCAGGATCCGGTCTACGCCGACGACAACGCCGACATCACCGAGACCGTCCTCAAGCGCCTGCAGAAGGGCAAGAAGTAGGGCTCGTGGGCGCGCATACGCTGGCGCAGATCGCCGCCGAGCTGGGATTGCCCCTGATCGGGGACGGCCAGCGGTCGATCCGTGGCGTATGCCCGCTGGATCCGGGGCAGGCGGAATGCCTGGCCTTTGCCGGCGATTCCAAATATCGAGACGCCGCCGCCGCCAGCCAGGCGGCTGCGGTGATCGTGCCGGAGGCCCTGGCGGATGCTGTGGCCCATGGGCTGATTGCCCCGCATCCCCAACTGGCCTTCGCCCGAGCCGCCGCCCTGTTCGCCGCCGAGGAGCGGCCGGATCCGGGCGTTCATGACAGCGCGGTCGTGGATTCCACGGCCCGCCTGGGTTCCGGGGTGAGGATCGGTGCGCGCTGCGTCATCGGCCCTGGCGTCCGGATCGCCGACGGCTGTGCGCTCGGCGCTGGCAGCATTGTCGGCCGGAATGTTCAGATCGGCCCCGATGCGGACATCGCGGCCGGTGTGCTGATCGGTGACCGGATTCGCATAGGCGCGCGGGTCCTGATCCTGCCGGGCGCCGTGATCGGTTCGCGCGGCTTCGGCAATGTGCATGACGGCAGCCGCTGGCATGCCATCCCGCAGCTGGGCACGGTGGTGATCGGCGACGACGTGGAGATCGGCGCCAACACGACGATTGATCGAGGCGCCCTGGGCGATACCGAGATTGGCGACAACGTGCGCATCGACAACCTCTGTCAGATCGCGCACAACGTGAAGATCGGAGCCCGCACCGCGCTGGCCTCACAGGTCGGTATCGCCGGCAGCACCGTGATCGGCAGCGATTGCCTGCTGGGCGGGCAGGTCGGTGTCAACGGGCATATCCGTATCGCGGACCGTGTCATCATCAACGGCGGTTCCAACGTGCTGCAGTCAGTGGAGCAGCCCGGGCAGTATGGTTCGGGCGCGCCATTGCTGCCTGTGATGGCCTGGCGGCGTCTGATGGCGACCCTGGGACGGCTCGAGCCGCGGCTGAAAAAACTGGAAAGAAGGGGGCGCTCGTGACGAGCGGTACGACGATCGATTTCGCGCGCTTGCAGCAGATCCTGCCGCACCGCTATCCGTTCCTGTTGCTCGACCGGGTGCTCGAATGCCAGCCGGGGGAGCGGGTGCGGGCCCTGAAAAACGTCACCTTCAACGAAGAGTTCTTCCAGGGCCATTTCCCTGGTATGCCGGTCATGCCCGGGGTGCTCATACTCGAAGCGCTGGCACAGGCCTGCGGGGTTCTCGCCTCGGAAACCGCCCAGACCAGTGCCGCAGAAGGGGTGATTCTGCTCTTCGCCGGCATCGACAAGGCCCGCTTCAAGCGTCCGGTCGTGCCCGGTGATCAGCTGATGCTGGAAGGCGAACTGGTCAGGCGCAAGCGTGACATCTGGTGCTTCAGCACAATCGCCACGGTGGATGGTGCGGTGGCCTGCAAGGCCGATATGATGTGCGCCATCAGCCGCAAGGGCTGATCGCATTCGAGGGGGAGGCACCATGGCGCAAATTCACCCGCAGGCCCACGTCGATCCGAAGGCGGAACTGGCCGAGGACGTGACCGTCGGACCCTTCAGCCACATCGGACCCGGCGTGAGCATCGGTGCCGGTACGCGGGTTGGCGCGAACGTCGTGATCCAGGGGCCGACCAGCATCGGCTGCAACAACGTCTTCCATTCCTTCGGTTCGATCGGCGGCGACCCGCAGGATCTGACCTATCGCGGCGAGCCGACCCGGCTTGAGATCGGCGACAACAACACGATCTACGAGTTTGTCACCTTCAATCGCGGCACGCTCAAGCAGGACGGCGTCACGCGCATCGGCAGTCACAATTTCATCATGGCCTACGTGCACATTGCACATGATTGCACCGTGGGCAATCACACGGTGCTGGCCAACAACACCACATTCGCGGGTCACGTCCGGGTGGACGACTACGCCCTGTGTGGCGGCATGACCGCGGTGCACCAGTTCTGCCGCATTGGCTCCTACTGCTATATCGGTCACGGCGGCGCGGTGGTCAGAGACGTGCCGCCCTATGTGATGTTGTCGGATTATCCAATCAGGCCACGCGGGGTCAACAAGGTCGGCCTGGAACGTCAGGGTTTCTCGGCGGAACAGATCCGGCGCATCCGCGAGGGCTTCAAGATCCTGTATCGCATGGATCTGAGCCTGGAAGACGCCTACGACCGGCTGGTCGAATTTGGCGGCGATGATCCGGACATCCAGCGCTATATCGAATTTCTGGATAACTCCTCGCGCAGTATCGTGCGCTAGTGCCACGGCCGGTCGCGCTGCTGTCATGAGAGTCGCCATCGTTGCGGGCGAAGCCTCCGGAGATCTCCTGGGCGCTGATCTGCTCACCGCTCTGCGCCAGAGGGTGCCGCAGCTCACCGCCGAGGGTGTCACGGGACCCGCCCTGCGCGCTGCAGGCTGCAGCAGCCTCGAGGACATGCAGAGCCTGGCCGTGATGGGGATCACCGAGGTCATGGGTGAATTGCCGCGGCTGCTGGCCCTGCGCAAGCGGCTGCTGGAGCACTGGCGGGCCGACCCGCCTGACGTGTTCATCGGTATCGACGCGCCCGACTTCAACCTCGGCCTGGAAAGGCGCCTGAAGCGGCACGGCGTCCGCACGGTGCATTACGTCAGCCCGACGGTATGGGCGTGGCGGCCGGGCCGGGTCAAAACCATCGCCCGCGCGGCGGACCTGCTGCTCTGCCTGTTCCCCTTCGAGCCCGAATACTTCCGCGAAACGGGGCCGAAAGCGATCTATGTCGGTCATCCTTTCGCGGCGCAGATGGCCGCCGTTCCCGGTCGGGCGGACTGCCGGCTGGCCCTGGGCATTCACCCTGAAGCCGAAGTGCTCGCCGTGCTGCCGGGCAGCCGGATGGGCGAAATCAGGGCGCTGGGCCCACTGCTCATCGAGGCAATGACGGAGCTCAAGCGGCGACGGCCGGCGCTGGAGTTCGCGGTGCCGGCGGCCAATGAGCGGGTCGGCGCCGCCTTTGGGGACCTGCTGCAAGGCCGGGAACTGGCCCAGGACGTGAAGCTGGTGTCCGGCCGCATGCGTGAAGTGGTCCGGTCCGCCGATGCAGCCCTGGTCACCTCCGGGACCGCGACCCTGGAAACCATGCTGCTGGGTACGCCTTTTCTGGTCGCCTATCGGGCCTCGCCGGTCACCGAATGGCTCCTGCGTGGCCTGGGCCTGCTGAAGATTCAGCATGTGGCTTTGCCCAACATCCTGGCCGGTCGCGCGGTGGCGCCGGAACTCCTGCAAGGCGATGCCGAGCCGGCCAGTCTGGCGGGAACCGCCTACCAGCTGCTGGTCAGGTCCCATCTGGCCCGCGAGCAGCGCGAGGTCTTCGGGCCGCTGGCGGCGCAGCTGGACCAACCCAGCGGAGAGATCGCTGCCCGCGCTGTGCTGGACCTGTGCGCTGCGGGGTAGATGAAGCCGGCCGTGGTCCCTTGGCCGGCCCGGTGGTTGCCGCTGCCGTGATCCTGCGCCAGGTCCCGGTCGGCCTGAACGATTCCAAGAAGCTCAGTGCCGCCCGCCGCGAGGCTCTCGTCCCCGTGATCCAGGAGCACGCACTGGCCTGGGCAGTGGCCTGGGCGCTGCCGACGGAAATCGATGAGCTGAACATCCATCATGCGACGCTGCTGGCCATGCGTCGGGCCGTGGAGGGCCTCGGGGTGACGCCCGGCGAGTGCATCGTTGATGGTCGTTTCGTCCCGGAACTGGCCTGTCCGGCGCGCGCGCTGGTGGGCGCCGATGCCCAGGTCGCCGAAGTCAGCGCGGCGTCGATCCTCGCCAAACAGTGGCGCGACGCGGAAATGCGCCGCTGGGACCGGGTCTATCCGGACTTCGGATTTGCGCGGAACATGGGCTATCCCACGCCGGCGCACCTGGATGCGCTGCGCCGGGTAGGTCCATCGCCCATACATCGGTATTCTTACGCGCCCGTGGCCCAGCAATCCCTGACATTCGATCCATGAGCGGCTTCGCGCACCTGCGGCTGCACACCGAGTATTCCCTGGTCGACAGCACCGTTCGCCTGAAGCCGCTGTTCGCTCGTGCGCGCGAGTTGAAGCTGCCGGCCCTGGCCCTTTGTGACGAGGCCAACCTGTTCGCCCTGGTCAAGTTCTACCGGGCCGCCCATGCGGCCGGGATCAAGCCGGTCATCGGCACCGACATCGAAGTCCTGCAGCAGGACGGGCCGC
>JBFKIN010000261.1:0-4511 GCA_041632255.1 Oceanococcus sp.
CGGGGCTTGAGGCGCCCAGGATCAACCTCACCTTCCGGCGGATCGTCCCGAGGGGGTGAGCGTTCGCCGCGCCTTCACGGCACCGGCACCCGCCCCGGCCGACCGGCTCGGCCGGGGGGCGCCACACTGCCCGCCCCGGGCCAGCCGTTCTGCCCACGTCCCGGCAATCGGGCGGGCGACCATCGGCGGACTGGCGGCTTTGCAGCTGCCGGGGGCCGCCACCGCTGGTCGCGGCCCAACAAATGGACCAGGAAGTCAGTGGACGGATTGACGGTGTTCCGGGGCCGATCCAGCAGTCTTTCGCAGGCCCCGAGGCGGCAGTCTGCGGCCAATCGCGCTATGCTGTGGGGTCCGAAAGACCATGGCGGCGCGCCGATGGAGAAGATCATGAGCGCACAAGTAGAGAAGCTGTTCCCGGACGACACCCCGGGCATGCTCCGATCCTGTTTCGACCGCCAGCGGCGCGCCTACCTGGCCGACCCGGTGCCGAACCTGGCCCAGCGCAAGGACGACCTGAAGCGGCTGAAGCAGATCCTCAACGACAACCGCGACGCCATCGTCGAGGCCATCAGCCAGGATTACGGCAACCGCTCGCGTCACGAGACCCTGTTCGCCGAGATCATGTCGGTGACCGACGCGATCAACGATACGATCAAGCACCTCAAGAAGTGGTCGCGGCCACAGAAACGCCACGTCGACCTGCAGACCTACCCGGGCGGCAGGAACCGCGTGATCCCGCAGCCGCTGGGGGTCGCCGGCATCATCGTGCCGTGGAACTTCCCGGTGAACCTGAGCTTCGTGCCCCTGGCCGCCGCTTTCGCCGCCGGCAACCGGGCGATGGTCAAGATGTCGGAGAACTCGCGGCACCTGTCACGCCTGCTCATCGAGCTCTGCGGTCGCTACTTCCCTGAAGAGAAGCTCATGTTCTTCGAGGAGACCGGCGGTGTCGGCATCGAGTTCTCGCAGATTCCCTTCGACATCCTGCTGTTCACCGGCTCGGGCCAGACCGGCCGCGCGGTGATGGCCAACGCGGCCAAGAACCTCACCCCGGTGGTGCTGGAACTGGGCGGCAAGTCGCCGGCCGTGATCGATCCGGATTACCCGCTGGAGACGGCGGTCGGCCGCATCATGTACATCAAGCAGCTCAACGCCGGGCAGATCTGCACCAACGTCGACTACGTCTTCGTGCACGAGGACCAGAAGCGGGCGATGATCGAGCTGGCGCGGCAGAATGCCCAGGCGCTGTGCCCTGACATCCAGAGCAGCGACTACACCTCGATCATCGACGAGCGCTCCTTCCAGCGCCTGCTGGATACCCTGGAAGACGCCCGCAGCAAGGGCGCGACGGTGATCAACCTGAACGACCCGCAGCAGCCCGATGCGGCCACCCGGAAGATGCCGCTGCATCTGGTCACGGACACCACGCCGGAGATGACCATCCGCCAGCGCGAGACCTTCGGTCCGCTGCTGATGGTCATGACCTACCGGGATCCGCAGGAGGTCATCGACTACATCAACAGCCAGGACCGTCCGCTGGCCTTCTACCCGTTCTCCAACAACAAGCACCTGATCAACATGTACCTGGACCGCGTGATGTCCGGCGGGGTCACGGTCAACGATGCGCTGTTCCACGTCGGCCAGCATGATCTGCCCTTCGGCGGCGTCGGTGCCAGTGGCATGGGCCATTACCATGGCCTGGAGGGCTTTCTCACCTTCTCCAAGCTGCGCCCGGTCTATTACCAGCCGCGCTTCTCGGTGATGAAGTACCTGCGCCCGCCCTACGGCAAGTTCGCCACCTGGGTGTTCAATTTCCTGGTCAAGCTGAAGGCCTGAGCCCTCCCCGGCAGGATCAGGAACAGGGACAGCGGCGGACCCGCGGATGACTTGATCCAGGTCAGGGCCGGCGCGAACGCAGGCGGGTAAAACGGGAACCCTGTCAGTTCACCCGGAGCCCGCCCATGCCCCTTTTCGACCCGGCACCACCGGTTCGGCATTCGCCGGCCCGCGGCCCTGGCAGACGTGGCCGCGGTGCCGACATGGCCCGTGCGCTCGCCGCGGGTGGGTCATGAACGCTGAAATTCCGGTACTCGCGAGCAGCCTGCGCGTCGCGCTGGACGATGCCGGCCTGCACGCCGTGCTGGGCGCGCTGGCCCAGGAGCTGACCGAGCGGCACGGACTGGATTTCGCCTGGTTTGGGGTGGAATCCGAAGCCGGCCGCCATGCCACCCTGGCCAGCGCCGCGAACGGCCCCTGGGGCAAGTGGCTGGGCGAGACCCTGGTGGACGAGGTGGATACCTCCGCCATCATCCACCTGCTGCTGCAGGCGCCTGACCTGAGCAGCGACGTCGGGCTGGACTGGATTCCCGGCGACAGCGCCAGGACACCGGGTGCTGCGCCCCTGGATTCCCTGATTGCGGCGGTGGTCACGACCCCGCAGAGGCCCTGGCACCTTGTGCTGCTGGGAGTACCACGCACATTCGCCGCCGGCCTGCAGGAGGCCCTGCTGGCGGAGGTGCGCTGGCTGATCCAGCGCGCGGACCAGCGCGAGCGGGACCGCCAGCTGGTCACGGCCATGGAACAGGCGGGCAACTCCATGTTCCTGACCCGCGCGGACGGCAGCATAGTCTGGCTGAATGAAGCCTTCACCCGGCTCACCGGTTTCACCCCCCAGGAGGCGCTGGGACGCAACCCGCGCATTCTCAAGTCCGGACGTCAGGGCGCCCGCTATTATCAGGACCTGTGGCGGACGATTTCCTCCGGGGAAGTCTGGAGCAGCGAAACCGTCGACAAGGACCGCTTCGGCTATCTCTATGCGATCGACCAGACGATCAGCCCGGTGACGCAGGACGGCGAGATCACCCACTATCTCTCGGTGCACGCGGACGTCACCCGCAAACGCGTCCTGCGCCTGGAAGCCGAACGCGCCGCCGGCCAGGACACCACCACCGGCCTGCTCAATGCCACAACCTTCAGGGACAGGCTGGGCGCTCAGGTGCGCAGCGCGAAAAGCAGCGGGAAACCCTTTGCGGTCATGAGCCTCAGCCTCTCCGGCCTGCGCTTCGCCGCCGAAAATCGCGACATGGAAAAGGCCGCCCTGGACGCTGTTGCGGATTGCCTGCGCGAAGCCATTGGCCCGGGAGATTCCGCCGCCATCATGGGCGCGCATGACTTCGCCCTTCTGCTGGCATCGGTCAGCAGCCCAACGGAAGCCGAGGATCTGGCCGCTTCGTTGTGCAGTCGCTTGCGTGAGCCCCTGCCGGTTTTCGAGCAGAAAATTCAGCTCTCGCCCCGGATCGCTTTTGCCCTCTTCCCGAAAGATGGCCGTGATGCCGAAACCCTCTGGCGCAGCGCTGACGACGCACTGGCCGGCAATGCGCCCTGAGCACTGGGCCGCTGCGGCGGCTGGCGGAGGCCGCCTATACTGCCCGCTGGATCCCGACGAGTTCTTCGACGAGATGGGCGAGAATTCAGCAGCGAATGGCGCCACCGACTTTCAGGACCAGTATCACGCCCTGCTTGCGGCCGCGGTCGACGCCATCGTGGTCATCGGCCGCGACGGGCTGATGCAGGAACTCAACCCCGCGGCGGTCCGCATGTTCGGTTATCAGCGCAAGGAACTGCTGGGTCGCAACGTGCGCGAGCTGATGCCCGAAAGATACAGTCGGGAGCACGACGGATACCTCAAGCATTATCTGGACACCCGGGAGGCGCGCATCATCGGCATTGGCCGCGAAGTCACCGGCCGACGAAAGAACGGCGAGGAATTCCCCATGGATCTGGCCGTAGGCGAAATTCAGCACAACGGCGTCACCACCGGCTTTGTCGGCCTGATCCGGGATATCACGGCCCGCAAGGCCATGGATGACCAGCTGCGCCTGCAGGAAGTCCAGCATCGCGAGCGGCTGGCCCATGCCGCGCGCCTCGGCACGCTCGGAGAGCTGGCCGCAGGCATCGCGCACGAGATCAATCAACCGCTGGCCGCCATTTCCAGCTATGCCGACGCCACCCGGCGCATGATCCTGAACCGAACCGGCGATACCGAGGCGCTGCTGGATGCGCTGGGCAAGATCGCTGACCAGGCGGACCGGGCCGGCGAGGTCATCGAGAGGACGCGGCGTTTCATCCGCCAGCGCGACGCCGCGCAGGAAACCCTGGACTGCAATGAGATGATCCGGGAAGTCCAGGCACTGGCGGAGACGGACGTGCTGCGCCATGGCCTGTCCCTGGCCCTGCAGCTGTCAGCCGAGCCCCTGCTGGTGAGAGGCGACCCGATCCAGCTGCAGCAGGTGTTGCTCAACCTGCTGCGCAACGCGGTTGACGCGATGGACGAGGTCCGTCACGGGCAGACCGTGAGCATCACCAGTACAAGGCGCGGCCATGACTGGGTCGAGATCCACGTCGACGACGCCGGCTGCGGCCTGTCCGAGGAGGCCCAGAGCCGCCTGTTCCAGCCCTTTTCCTCGACCAAGCCTGATGGCCTGGGACTGGGACTGTCCATCTGCCGCAGCATC
>JBFKIN010000262.1:0-4497 GCA_041632255.1 Oceanococcus sp.
CGCGATGCCCACGGCCAGGGCCTGGGCTGCGACATCTGCAAACCCGCCGTCGCCTCGCTCCTGGCCTCGACCTGGAACGAGCATGTGCTGCAGCCCCACCTTGCGCCCCTGCAGGACACCAATGACTACTTCATGGCCAACATGCAGAAGGATGGCACCTATTCGGTGGTGCCCCGCGTGCCCGGCGGCGAGATCACCCCGGACAAGCTGATCGTGCTGGGTCAGGTGGCGAAGAAATACAAGCTGTACACCAAGATCACCGGCGGCCAGCGCATCGACCTTTTCGGCGCGCAGGTGCATGAACTGCCCCTGATCTGGCAGGAACTCGTGGATGCCGGCTTCGAGTCGGGGCATGCCTATGGCAAGGCCGTGCGCACCGTGAAATCCTGCGTCGGCTCGACCTGGTGCCGCTATGGCCAGCAGGATTCGGTGGGCATGTCCATCCTGCTGGAAGAGCGCTATCGCGGCATTCGCGCCCCGCACAAGCTCAAGTTCGCGGTTTCGGGCTGCACCCGGGAATGTGCCGAGGCGCAATGCAAGGATGTCGGCGTGATCGCCACCGAGCGCGGATGGAACCTGTATGTCGCCGGCAATGGCGGCATGAGCCCGCGCCACGCCGACCTGTTCGCGACAGACCTGGATGATGCCACGCTGATCCGCACCATCGATCGCTTCCTGATGCTCTACATCCGCACAGCGGACCGCTTGCAGCGCACCGCCCGCTGGATGGAAGAACTCGACGGGGGCCTGGATTACCTCAAGGCCGTGGTGATCGAGGATTCGCTGGGCATAGGCGCCGAGCTGGAGGCCCAGATGCAATCACTGGTCGACACCTATGAATGCGAGTGGAAGAAAACCCTCGAGGACGAAGCCAAGCTGAAACGATTCCGCCACTTCGTCAACAGCACGGACATTGATCGCAACGTCCTGTTCGTCCAGGAGCGCGGCCAGATCCGGCCCGCCACGGAAGACGAGCGCAAGGCCCTGGCGGCGGCCTAGCTTGCGATGAACCACCCCATTTTCACCACGGCGGCCAAGGACCCGATGATGGTCACGCCTGCGTCCTGCCGCCGTATCCGTTGCCGGCACGGGCTGTGCAGCGGCACCTCCTGGAGCACATGATGACCTGGACAACGATCTGCGAACTGGATGACATCGTTCCCAACACGGGCGTCGGCGCCCTGGTCGAGGGCCGGCAACTCGCCGTGTTCCGGCTGGAGGACGACAGCGTCTACGCCATCGACAATTTCGACCCGCACAGCCAGGCCAATGTCCTGGCCCGCGGCATCGTTGGCGATCTGGGCGGCGAACTGGTGGTCGCCTCGCCGATCTACAAGCAGCACTACCGGCTGCGCGACGGCGTCTGCCTGGAAAATCCCGAGCTGTGCGTGGCCGCGCATGCCGCGGAAGTTCACGACGGTGCCGTGCGGGTGCGCCTGAGCCTCAGCGTCGATCGCGCCGCTTGAGCCATGCCGGACACCTCCGCCCCGTATTCCCGCCAGGGCCCCGCTGCCGCTCCGCCAGGATGCGCATTCCGGCCTCGTCCGGGGAGATCGCTGCGCGGTTCATTCGCATCCCAGGGCCCTCTGCCCCATGAGTGAAAAACTGAAACTCGTCGTCATCGGCAACGGCATGGCCGGCATGCGCACGGTCGAGGAGCTGCTCAAGCTGGCGCCGCAGCTCTATGACATCACCGTGTTCGGCGCCGAACCGCACGGCAACTACAACCGGATCATGCTGTCTCCGGTGCTGGCCGGGGAAAAAACCCTGGACGACATCATGATCAACACGCCGGCCTGGTACACGCGCCACGGCATCACCCTGCATGCAGGCGATCCGGTGGTGAAGATCAACCGGCAAAAGCGCTGGGTGATGGCCGAATCCGGCATGAAGGTGGAGTACGACCGACTGCTGCTGGCCACCGGCTCCAACCCCTTCATCATTCCGGTGCCCGGCCATGAACTGCCAGGCGTGATCAGTTTCCGCGATATCCAGGACGTCAACACCATGCTGGATGCGGCAGGCCACTACCGCAATGCGGTGGTCATCGGCGGCGGCCTGCTGGGCCTGGAAGCCGCCAATGGTCTGCGCGCCCGCGGCATGCAGGTCACGGTCGTCCACCTGCTCGACAGCCTGATGGAGCGTCAGCTGGACAAGGCCGCAGCCGAGCTGCTGCGCCAGGCCCTGGAGGCCCGCGGGATCGGCTTCGCCATGCAGGCGCAGACGGAGGCCATCCTGGGCAAGGACCGGGTCACCGGACTGCGCTTCAAGGATGGCGGCGAGATTGCTGCCGATCTGGTCGTCATGGCAGTCGGGATCCGCCCCAACATCGACCTGGCCCGCGAGGCCGGTCTGCACTGCGAACGCGGCATCGTGGTCAACGACACCCTGCAGACCTATGACCCGACCATCTACGCGGTCGGCGAGTGCGTGCAACACCGCCAGGCCACCTATGGTCTGGTCGCCCCGCTGTGGGAGCAGGCCTGCGTCTGCGCGAATCACCTGGCGGAGATGGGCTATGGCCGCTACCTCGGCTCGCAGGTCTCCACCAAGCTCAAGGTCACCGGCATCGATCTGTTCTCCGCCGGCGACTTCAACGGCAGCGAGGGCGACGAGGAAATCGTCTTCCGCGACCTGCGGCGCGGGGTCTACAAGAAGCTGGTCGTGCGCGATGGCCGCATCGCCGGCGCGGTGCTCTATGGCGACGTGGCCGACGGCTCCTGGTATTACGAACTCATGATTGAGGGCGCCGACGTCAGCGAACTGCGCGATGTCCTGATCTTCGGCCGCGCCTTTGCCGAGTCCGACCGGTCCGCCGCGTAACCCCCCGGTGCCCTCGCCTGACACCCATTCCACGCGCCGGGCGCGCAAAGATCGCAGACGCTGTCCTGCGCGCGATCGCGATCATCGGCCGCCTGTCGCATCCTTCAGAGTTGATCTGTGAACGAAGCAGCGGAAACACGCACCACCTGTCCGTACTGCGGCGTCGGCTGCGGCGTGATCGCCTCGGTGGACACGGCCGGTGCGGTGAGCGTGCGCGGTGACGAAGCCCATCCGGCGAACTTCGGCCGGCTCTGCTCCAAGGGCTCGGCCCTGGGCGAAACCCTGGGGCTGGAACAGCGCCTGCTTTACCCGCAACTGGATGGACAGCGCGCCAGTTGGGACGAAGCGCTGGAGGCAGCCTCGGATCGCCTGCGCCGGATACTGGATGCCTATGGCCCTGAATCGGTGGCCCTGTACGTCTCTGGCCAGATGCTGACCGAGGATTACTACGTCGCCAACAAGCTGGTGAAGGGTTATCTGGGCACAGCCAATATCGACACCAACTCGCGCCTGTGCATGTCCTCGGCGGTGGTCGGCCACAAGCGCGCCTTCGGCGCCGACACGGTACCCGGCGGTTACGAGGACATTGAACTCGCTGACCTGGTCGTCATCACAGGCTCAAACCTGGCCTGGTGCCACCCGGTGGTCTACCAGCGCCTGGTTGCGGCGAAAAAACAGCGCCCGCAGATGAAGGTCATCGTGATCGACCCACGCGGCACCGCGACCTGTGACATTGCCGACCTGCACCTCGCGCTGAAGCCGGGCAGCGACGTGGCCCTGTTCAACGGCCTGCTCCACCACCTGGCCACGCAGGGCGTGGCGGATCCGGATTTCATCGAGAAACACACCCGCCAGAGCGAAGCCGCCTTGGCGATGGCCCAGGACTACCCGCTGGAACGGGTGGCGGAAATCTGCGGTCTGGGCATCGCTGAACTGGCCGCCTTCTACCGCCTGTTCGCCGCCCACGAAAAGACCGTCACGATCTTTTCCCAGGGCGTGAACCAGTCCAGCTCGGGCTCGGACAAGGTCAACAGCATCATCAACTGCCACCTGCTCACCGGTCGCATTGGCCGGCCCGGCATGGGTCCCTTCTCGATCACCGGCCAGCCCAACGCCATGGGCGGGCGCGAGGTGGGCGGCCTGGCCAACATGCTCGCCGCACACATGGATCTGGACAACGCCGATCATCGGCAGCTTGTGCAGGACTTCTGGGGCAGCCCGGCAATTGCCGATACGGCAGGTCTGAAAGCGGTCGATCTGTTCGAGGCCATCCACGCCGGTCGCGTCAAGGCGGTGTGGATCATCGCCACCAACCCGGTGGTCAGCCTGCCCGACGCCGAGCGGGTGCGTGAGGCGCTGGCCGGCTGCGATCTGGTCCTGGTCTCCGACGTGCGCGCCGGCACCGATACCGTCCAGCTGGCCGACATCGTGTTTCCGGCCACGGCCTGGGCGGAGAAGGACGGCACGGTGACGAACTCCGAGCGGCGCATTTCCCGGCAACGCGGGTTTCTTCCCGCGCCCGGCGAGGCGCGGGCTGACTGGTGGATCCTGTGTGAAGTCGCCCGGCGGCTGGGTTTTGCCGGCTTCGACTACAGCGGGCCCGCGGAGATCTTCGACGAGCATGCGCGTCTTTCCGCGGTGGGCAACCACGGCCAGAGGGACTTCGATATCGGC
>JBFKIN010000263.1:0-4455 GCA_041632255.1 Oceanococcus sp.
CAAAAAAGCCGGGCCACCCGTGAGGGTGACCCGGCCCCGAACATCGGCGTCGCAGATTAGGCGCCGATCAGGCTCTGTCCGCAGACCCGGATCACGTTGCCGCTGATGCCCGCGGCGCCCGGAGTGGACAGGAAACAGATGAGTTCGGCCACATCCTCGGGCAGACCACCCTGGGACATGGAGTTCATGCGCCGGCCAGCCTCGCGGATCATCATCGGCATCTCGGCCGTCATGCGGGTCTCGATGAAGCCCGGCGCGGCGGCGTTGAAGTTGATGCCCTTGGCGGCCTGCTCCTCGGCGCGGGCCTGGACGTAGCCGATCAGGCCGGCCTTGGTGGCCCCGTAGTTGGTCTGGCCCATGTTGCCGGCGATACCGCCGATCGAGGACAGGCAGACGACGCGACCGTGCTCGTTCAGGGCGCCGGCTTCCAGCAGGGCGTCATCGACCCGCAGGATGGCTTCCAGGTTGATCGCCTGGACCATGTCCCAGAACTTCTCCTTCATGTTGGCGATGGTCTTGTCGCGCGTGACCCCGGCATTGTGGATCACGATATCCACGCCGCCATGGTTGGCCTTGAAGTAGTCCACGATCTTCTGCGGCGTCTCGGCGCCCGTGATATCCAGGGCCAGGGATTCGCCACCGATCTTCTCGGCAGTCGCCTTGAGGGTCTCTTCATCCTGGGGAATGTCGAGCACCACGACGGTGGCGCCCTCGGCCGCCAGACGGGCGGCGGTCGCTGCGCCAATGCCGCGGGCGCCGCCGGTGACCAGCGCCACCTTGCCTGCCAGAGTCTGGCTCAGCGGCGTCTTGGCCGGGGCCTTTTTCGGCTTGGTCACCGTCGTGGCCTGGGCGTCCACGTAGGCGGAATGGTCGGAGAGGAAGAAACGCAGCGGCATGGCCAGCTGCTTTTCCGCGCCCTTGGACACATTGATCAGGTTCGCTGTGGAACCCTTCTTACCGATCTCCTTGCCCAGCGAGCGCACAAAGCCCTCGACGGCGCGGGCGGCCGTGCGGCTGTGAACATCCGGGGCGGTGGCCGGGTTCTGTGCCAGGACCACGACGCGGCCGTTGGCCTTCAGCTTGCGGATCACCGGGTGGAAGAAATCATACAGCTGGCGGATGTCCGCGGCGTCGGCAAAGCCGGTGGCATCGAACACCATGCCCTGGTACTTGTGCTCGTCGCCCAGAGTGGCCGGAGCGGACTTGTCCAGATCGGCGCCGGCTGCTTTCAGATCGGCCTCGGCGGCGCTGGCGGCGAAGGCATCCCGGCTGGCGCCAAACAGCACGCGGCGGCCGGCCAGCGGCTGCTCGGCGTAGGGACCGGAGGCGCGGGCCAGCTTCTGCGGAGTCGGCAGGCCGATGCTCTTGATCAGGGACCGGGTCGCCGGCTGTTCAGCCAGGCGCAAAAGAAAATCGCTCATGAGTAGTCTCCCGTGCGGGGATTATTGTGCAGTCCAAAAGGGGCGCCGCACCGCGAGTGCGACGGCGCGGCGAGTCCGGGGCCGCGCAAATCAGACAAAAAGACGTGTCGGATTGTAGGGGCTTTGTTGCAGTGCGTCAATCACTGTTCGCCGGCATTCCGCCAGCCGCGCCGGTCAATGGCGTCGGCTACCGCAACAGGCCCGGGAAGCGGCCCGGGAGATCATCCAGCCAGCCCGCCTCCCATGCGGCGGACATCAGGATCAACAGGATCGCGAGCACCCAGATTCCACGCCCGACAGCCGGCTTCCGCGCGCTGCCGTAGCGGCCCAGCGGAGAGGCTTCGGCACCGCCCGGCTGGCTGACCAGCAGGTGCGTCAGCGCCGCTTGCAACCAGGGCTTCTCCGCCGCGGGCAGATGACGGCCCAGCCCCAGGCTGCCCCGGTCGCCGCGCAGCACGACCTGCGAGGTCGCGCCGAGCGCTGCGTAGGCCCGGGTCAGGCCCGCCAGCCCGGCGCTGAGCCGGGCAACGTCCAGGCCGGAGGATTCCGACAGCTTGCCGGCCTCCGCGAGCTGTCGGGCAAAGTGCGGCTGGCCTGCGGGTGCCAGGATTTCCTCGATTTCCGATGCCGCCATTCGCCTGCGGCTGGGCCACAGGCCACCGGCCCTGAGGCTGATGCCATCGGGGTCGACGCTGATCTCCTCCCGGTAGCGGGCGAGGTGCAGCACCAGCAGTCCCGTGGCGGCGATGAACAGCCCGAGCATGGCCAGGCCCGTCGGGACGCTCGGTGCCACGGGAAGGATGAAAAGAATGAACAGCAGAACCGGTACCAGCAGTCCTGCATGAGCCGGATGCAGGCCGACCGCGGGAATCACGATGCGCTGGCCGCCGCCCGGCGGCGTCTCGACCCGGGCGACCGCATCGTCCGCCTGCCTGGGCATCCGGGTGAGTTCGCGCCGGCGACGGTAACGCTCTCTCAGGGACTCGTCCAGGTGGGCCGCCTGCCGGATCACCCGCTCGCCGCCGCTGACGTCATGCAGCTCCAGCGTCAGGAAGCGGGCGATCGATTCCGCCAGCTTGCGTGCTTTCAGATAAGCGCCCGGCGCCTGCAGCTCAACCCTGTGGCCCGCCGTGCCGCGCAGTTGCACCGGGTAGCAGGTGCGCGAATTGCGCCCGCTGCCCCGCCGCTCCCGCCCCAGGTAGACGTGAGAGGTGCCAGACAGGGGCTGTTCGCTCCGCCACAGCGGCAGAAGCAACCCGCGCCAATGGATCAGGCGGCCCGCGCCGCGATCCAGGATGTGGCCCGAGCGATAGCTCAACAGCCCAAGCCCGACCAGCAAAGGCAGACTCAGCCACAGCAGAGACAGCGTGTCCGCCGGCGCCTGCCGTGCTTGCAGGAACAGCACGCCGGTGAAGATCAGGACGATCGGAGCGCCGGTCAGCCGCCGCTTCCAGCCCTCTGGGGCGATCCTCATCACGTTTGGATTCTGCACCGACAGGGTTCCCCGGCTACCGACCCCCATTATGCCGTCAGCTTCGCCGCCGCGGGCTTTTTGCCCGGCCTAGAACAGCCGATCAAGCAGTCGCCCACCCCAGTCTATGAGGGTCGGGTAGAGGCAGAGCAGGGCCAGCCAGAAAGCGATCCAGGCAAACTGCCGCCGCTTGTAGCGGCGCACCCGGGTTTCGGCTTCGCGGTGAAGCGTCTCCAGCTGTTCTCGGGTCAGGACGTCCTCGTCCCAGTGCGAGGTCTGGCGCTGTTTGACCTCGTCCAGGTAGATGGTGAGCTTGCGCGATGCGGTGGGCATGAGGCCTCCCGGCAGGGGTGGCCCGCGCTCAGACAGGGAGGGCAAGAACGCTCTGCTCCCGTGGCTCCTGCGGGCGGTATACCTGGCAGCTTACCGCATTACAGGTTCGGGCCAGCGGGAACCGTCTGATCAGCCAGCCATTCCTGCCCCGGTCCCACCGGCGCATCCGGTCGCCCGCGCTCACTCATCACGATGCTCCAGCGAGTGCAGCAGCGCCCGGGTGACCAGGATGCCGCCGACCACGGCCAGCACGGCGTACAGGCCCGCCGTGCGCGCCACGGTCTCGCCGGCCGAAAAGCGCTCCACCTCCAGGTAACGGATGCTCTCGTGGTCGAAATGCCCCTGCCCGGTGAGGATGCCGGTGTCGTCCTGGCCCTGGTAGCTGGTCTGCAGGCGGAATCCGTCCTGCAGGATCAGCGTGATGGTCTCGCCGGGCCGTATCTGCTGGGCCTGGTCGCGGCTCAGACGCTGCGGTCCGGTGGACACGCAGGCCGTCTGGGTGACGACGAGCACCCCTGCCAGCAGCAGGTGGCAGATTCCCCGCATCCAGGCCCTGCGGCCACGGCCCGATCGTCGCGTGCAGCTTTGCTCGCTCATTCTTCTTGTCCTTTCTCCCACGGGCTGGCTGCCCTGTCCTGCGCCACGCCGGACCCGACCCGCCAGCCTTGCGGCCGGCCCGGCTGCCTGATGATGCCCGCCCGTTGCGGCGCCGTCTCCCCGGTTCAGCCGTCCAGCGCGGCCGCTACCGCCGCGTGCTCGTAGGTGGTGATCTCGTACATGTTCTTCCAGGGGTCGAAAAAATACAGCGACCAGGCCAGCGCGTGGTCCGTGCATCGGGCCAGCAGATCCCGGCTCTCCAGCCGCTGCTTCCACTGCAGGAAGTTGCGCGCGTCCGTGCCGAAGGCAATGGCCGTGGACGGCACGAACTCCGCGCGCTCGAACAGCGCCAGGTGAATCCGCCCGGCGGCATCGCTGATGGTCAGCGGCCCTCCCTCCACGGCCCAGACGCGCAGCGATTCCTCCACCTCGAAGCCCAGCAGGTCCCGGAACCAGGCGGCCCCGGCTTCCCGGTCCGGAACGTAGACATGGATGTGGTCTATCCCGCTCAGCTCGGCCATCTCGATCCTCCTGCGCCTGCGGCCACGCCCTACTTGATCCCCACCACCATGGAATCCGGCCCGATCAGGTGCTCCACGCGGGTTTCGCGGAAGCCGGCATCGCGCAGCCAGG
>JBFKIN010000264.1:0-4451 GCA_041632255.1 Oceanococcus sp.
CGTAACTGCCCTTTTCCACCGCGGCGACGGCCTCGGCGCCGTTGTTGGCGGTGTCGACCTGGACACCCTCATCCTCGAGGATCTGGATGGCGAGATCCTGGTTCATCGCATTGTCTTCCACCAGCAACACCCGCCGGCCGCGGGTTCGTTGCAGGGTCAATGCATCACGCTGCCCAGGCTGGGCCACTGGTGTTGCCGCCAGACCGGAGGCCTGGCCTTTGCCGAACCGCAAGCGGACGGTAAAGCGGCTGCCGCGGCCCTCCCCGCTATCCAGCGCGATCTGACCATCCATCGCATCCACGATCTGTTTGCAGATCGCCAGTCCCAACCCGGATCCGTCATATTCCCGGGTCATCGACTGATCAGCCTGGGCAAAGGGCTTGAACAGCTCCGGCTGGCGATCCTCGGGGATACCAATGCCGGTATCCGCGATCCGGAATTCCAGCAGCAGGTCGTCCGCGTCGCACTCCCGACAGGCGATGTTCAGGCTGACCTCGCCGGCTGGGGTGAACTTGGCTGCATTGCCCAGCAGGACACTGAGCAGCTGTTCAAGGCGCCACTCATCGCCCTGCAGTACGACCGGCACCTCATCTTCGCAGTGCATCTGGAAGGCGACGCCGTCCGCCAGCTGCTGACGGGTGAATTCGTCGAGCCGGGCCAACATGGGAGGCAGGGCGAAATCACGCCGCTCCAGGCTCATGCCCCCCGACTCGAGACGGCTCAGATCGAGCACATCGTTGACGGTGCGCAGCAGCGCGCGGGCGCCACGATCGATTTTCGCCAGGTGCGCCTTGCGCCGCGCGTTGTCATCGTCGCGCAAAGCCAGGTCGGTGAATCCGATGATGGCGTTCATCGGCGTGCGAAGCTCATGGCTCATCTTGGTCAGAAACTCGCGCTGCGCGAGCGCGCGCGCTTCGGCCTTTTCGCGCGTCAGCCGGGATTGCTCGCGACGCTGGCTGTTGAGCGTCTCCGCCAGGGTCAGGGACACCGTGGTCGCCAGTACCGCCAATCCGATGTGGATCGCGTACACCGTCAGGGGGTGAACGGGCAGGATACCGTTGACCTGCAGCACCTTGACGACAATGCCGGCGAGCAGAACCATCCAAAGACAGGCAAAGACCTGAGCGGAACGTCGGCCTTCGATGGCCTGAATGGCCATGATGAGCGCGGCAAAGGCGGCGCTGATCCCGCCCACCGCTGCATTGATCATCGTGGCCTTGACCAGCGGAATCGCCAGGGGCGTCACCAGGCAGACCGCAGCGATCACCAGCAGCAGGCTGAGAACACGGTTTAGCCGTGGGTTGCGCTCCCGGGTCTGCATGGCAACCCGGGTGAACACGGCCAGGGACAGCGCGGAGCACGCCACGCCGAAGGCGGTGGCATAGTCTCCCAGCGGCGGCCATATGGGCCACAGCAGTGGCTGCGCGAATCCATCCAGCAAGCTCAGCAGTCCGGTGATACTGCCCAGAAACAGGACGTAGGCGAGAAACACCGCGTCACGCGCGGCCAGGTACATGAGCAGGTTGTAGATGATCATCACGATCATCGCGCCATAGAACATGCCGAAGTAGAGATTTTCCCGGGCTGTCTTGCGGGCGAATGCCTCGGCGGTCCACAGGCGCGCGGGCAGTTGATGCGCGCCATCGATCTGGACGCGCAGTTCGAGCACGGCGCTGGCGCCGGGCAGAAGAGTGAAAGGCAGCGCGTAGTTGCGATGCTGTATGCCGCTGATGCCGGGCGTCCGTTTCTCGCCGCTCCGGATGTGCCGGATCTCGCCGTTTCCGGCATCGATATACAGGTCGATTTCGTCCAGTGGCGGCCAGGAGATCTCCAGAACCCAGTCCGTGTTCCGGGCGCCCCCGGGACTGTCGATGGCGAACCGGTACCAGTAGGCCGAGTCGGTGAAGCCGAAGTTCAATCCCCGAGACCCGGGGTTGCGGAAACGATTCTCGATCATCGGATCACGCAGATCCTTCCACGCCAGCTGCCGGGATGGGTCCTCCAGGAATTGCATCGACGGGGTCGGATCCTGCCAGTCGGACGCGGGCGCCAGCTGCATGGCGGCGGGCTTCGCGTCGGCCACCATCACCGATGCCAGGCCGATGATGAGCGCGAGTCCCTGACGCATCCCTGATCAGACCGCGTGGCCGGGGCTTTCGTCGAGCGTGCGACGAATTTGCGCGAAGCTCGCGCTGGCGGCCTCGAAATCAAAGCGCTGCAGGGCATCGGCCAGTCCATCCAGCAGTCCGGCCAGCTGAGGATGGCGGCGCAGGCTGCCTTCCAGGGTCTTGAACCGGTTCAGGGCGCCAAAATTGGCTTTTTCGATGTCGGCGGCAAAGGCATCCAGATCGCCCGGATTGAGCTCGACCCCCAAGTCCGGCGTGCTGGCCGCCTCGGAATCCGCCGGCAACCGGGCCACTGATTCAACGACCTGGTCGAAGGCCGCGACGGCGCGTGCCTGCAACTGCTGGACCTGGTCACCGCCCAGGCCGGCGCCCAGTGCCCGTTCCAGGTCCTGCAGCACCGTGGCCAGCTCGCTGCAGCCGAGATTCGCGGCAAGCCCCTTCATCGAATGAGCAAGCCGCGCTCCACCGTCTGTGTCGCCGGCCTGCACGGACACGTCGATCGCGGCCAGCGTCGCAGACTGTTCGGCGGCGAACTTTCGCAACAGTCGTGTGAGCGTCTCGCGCCGGCCACCGATGCGGCGCACGGCGTCGGCGAATTCCAGCCCGGGCAGTTTCAGGTCTGCCACGACCGGCGCTTCGCTGGGTCGTCCCTGCGGAGACGCAGCGCTCGCCGGGGCGTCATGATATTTCGCCAGACAGCTGAGCAGCGCCCGGGCATCGATGGGCTTGCTCAGAAAATCGGTCATGCCGGCCTCAAGGCAGGCCTCGCGATCCCGCTGCATGGCATTGGCCGTCATCGCGATGATCGGCAGATCCTGGCAGCGCGTATCCGCACGCAACCGGCGGGTGGCTTCAAAGCCGTCCATCACCGGCATCTGGATGTCCATCAGCACCGCGTCGAAGGCGCCGTCGCGGGCGGCGACCACCGCCTCTTCGCCATTTCTGGCCAGTTCGGCGCTGATCCCGGCGTCCGCCATGATTTCCAGGGCCAGTTCCTGGTTCAACTCGTTATCCTCCGCCAGCAGGACCCGCATGCCCTGAAGCAGCAAGCCGCCCGAGGTCTTCTGCGACGCAGCACGTCCCGGCGCGGCGAGCGTCGCCGCGGAATCAAAGACACCGGCCAAAGTGTCGAACAGGGTGGACGGCTTGATCGGCTTCTCCAGGTAGGCCCGAGCCCCCGCGGCCTGGGCGGCTTCAACAAGGTCGTCGCGGCCATGGGCCGTCATCAGGATCACAGACAGTTCCGGATGGGCTTCCACCGCGAGACGGCAGACCTCGATGCCGTCCAGCCCGGGCATCTGCCAGTCCATCAGCACGGCATCGAAGCGTTCCGTGGCCAGGCATTGCAGCGCCTCGTCCCCGCTGGCCGCCGTCCTGGTGACGAACTTCAGGCTGGTCAGCAGCTCGTGATAGACCTCGCGCGCCGCCTGGTTGTCATCCACCACCAGAATTTTCCGGCCCAATGCAGCACTGCCGGGAATCCATGACCCCGTGCGGTTGTCGGCCTTGCTGCCGGCGGAGTCCAGGGGCACTTCAAAATGGAAGCAGCTACCCTCCCCGGGTGTGCTTTCCACGCCGATCTCACCGCCCATCAATTCGACAAACTGGCGGCACACGGCCAGTCCCAGCCCGGTGCCCCCGTAACGCCGGGTGGTGGATTCATCGGCCTGTGAGAATGGGGTGAACAGGCGCGCGATTTGCTCGTCGCTCATCCCGATGCCGGTGTCACTGACGGCAAACCGTAAGCGCAGCGTCGCGCTCCCCGCGTGCACCGTTTCGACCTTGAGCTGGACCTGTCCGCTCTCCGTGAATTTCATCGCATTGCCCAGCAGATTGATGAGCACCTGCTCCAGCCGCAGGGCGTCGCCAAGCAGAGTCGGCAAGCGGGGAGAAGGGCCGACGATCAGTTCGATCTGCCTCTCCGCAGCCTGAGCCGAGAACATGTCCGTCAGCTTGTCCAGCGTCTCCTGCAGCTCGAAGGCGCGCTGCTCCAGCGTCATCCGCCCGGCTTCGATCTTCGAGAGGTCAAGGATGTCGTTGACGATGGCCAGCAGGGAGCGCGATGCGGTGTCGATATTATCCAGATGGTGGCGGCGGCGGGATTCGGAATCGGTGCGTCGCGCCAGATCGGCAAAGCCGATGATCGCGTTCATCGGCGTGCGGAGCTCGTGGCTCATGCGGGCCAGGAATTCACTCTTGGCCGACGTGTTGGCCTCGGCGACAGCGCGCTGTTTTTCCAGCTTTTGGCGCGCCTCACGCTCTGCCGTGATGCGGTCCGCCAGGGCCAGCGACAGCAGGGTCACCATGAACAACATGCCAAGCTCC
>JBFKIN010000265.1:0-4434 GCA_041632255.1 Oceanococcus sp.
CTCACCGGCACGCCGGGCAGTACTTCCGACAACCTGGCCCGACCGGCGCGGGCCGCATCGAGCAGGCGGCCAAGATCAGCCCCGTGGATATCCACGTCGATGGCGCGGTTGCCGCCGCCGGCAAAGTTCAGGAGTGACCCCGGCACCACGAAGGCCTGGGTGTCCGGCAACCCCACCAGGACGTCTTCGCGCAGGGCCCGCATCATCGCATCCGCCTCTTTCGGGTTGGCCGGGTACAGGGCCATGCCGGTCCAGGCCCGATTCCAGCTGGACAGGTTGTAATAGGCCACCTGCGGCTGCTTCTCGCCCGTCATGTAGGGCTCCAGCCTCTCCACCACCACCTGGCCCAGATCCTCACGCAGCGCGCTGCGCGAGGCGCCCGGCGGCAACGAGAAGTTCGCCCACACATTGTCGGAACGCGCCCGCGGCAGGTAGTCGGCCGAGGGCATCAGGGCCCAGGCCAGCACGGCTGCACCGCCGATCAGAAGGATCGCACTGGCGACGCGAGCCCGCGCGTGGAGAGTGCCACGCAGAACCAGCCCGGTCAGGCGGTCCCACAGCGGACCCAATCGATCCCGCGGCATGTCGGTACCGGCGAGCAGCCAGCGCGCAGCCACCGGCAGCAGGCACAGCGCCGCCAGCAGCGACACGATCACCGCGATGGACAGCGTCAGGGCCAGATCGGCAAACAGCTGCCCCTCCGGGCCTTCCATGAAAAGGATCGGCAGAAAGATCGCCACGCTTGTGGCGGTGGACGCGAACAGTGCCGGCGCGACCTCCACCGTGCCATCGAGTACCGCCCTTGAAAGATCGGTGCCCTGCTGACGCAATCGCACGATGTTCTCCAGGGCTATGATGGCGGCATCCAGCACCAGGCCAACGGCGAAGGCCAGACCCGCAAGGGAAATGACGTTGAGGCTGCGACCGAAGACTTGCAGCGCGGCAAAGGCCGTGAACAGACAGACCGGAATGCTCAGACCCACCAGCAGGGTCGCCCGCCAGCTGCGCAGAAAGGCGAACAGCACCAGGGTGGCCAGGACTCCGCCCAGGACCAGATTGCCCTGAACCAGGCTCACCGCCCGACGGATGTGGATGGAAGCATCGTAAGACAGTTCGATGGCCAGGCCATGACGTGCAAGCGGACCGTCATTGAGTTCCGCGATCTGGACGTTGACGGCATCCAGGATGGTCACCGTATTTGAACCGCTCTCCCGGCCCAGGGTGATGTAGTAAGCGGGGTAGCCATTGCGCAGGGTGAAGCCATTGGCCTGCTCGCGCTGCACGGAGACTTCCGCGATGTCCCCCAGATGCACCGGTTTGAAGTCACGGTACGCGACGATCAGACGGGGCAGTTCGTCGATCTCCACCTGCCCGAGAAAGCGCACCGTGTATTGCCGGCGCCCCACGTCGGCGAAACCTCCCGAAACGTCGCTCGCACTGCTGACCGCCCGCACCACGTCGTCCAGTTCGATACCCAGCGCGGCAGCTCGGGCGGCATGCAGGCGGATTTGCACCTCTTCCGGCCGGTGACTCTGCAGGTCCACCCGGGCGACCCCGGGAATGCGCGCCATGCGCGGCTCCACCTCACGCTTGATGATGTCGTGGAATTCGGCCGGATCGCGGCTGTCCTTCGCGTCCAGGGTTCTCACCAGCAGCGAGGCTGCGTTGCCACCGGAAAAGTCCCAGCCGCCCAGATTCACCCAGGGTCCGTTGGCGTCGCGCGGCAGCGGCGGCACCTGTTGCAGGCGATTGATGACATCCAGATAGGCCTTCTGCATGTCCGTGCCGATCTTGAAGCTCAGGGTGATGCCGCCATTGCCCTGGTTGATCTGGCTTTCGATGCGGTCGAGGCCGGGAATCCCCTGCAACACCCGCTCCTGCTGCTCGACGATGACCGACTCCATGTCAGCCGGCGCCGCGCCGCGCCAGTTGTTGCCGATCGCGATCTGCGGCTGGTCGATTTCAGGCAGCAACTGGATCGGCAGCTCAAGCAGACTCACCAGCCCGACCAGCACCGTGAGCACGGCGATCACGAGGATGGCCGCGGGATTGGCCAGAGATATTCTTGTAATGTTCAAAGCGCCTCCCCGCGCCCATCATGCGACGCAGACCTGCTCTGGCTTGAAAGGTTCCCGCCGGGTTCAGGGGCTGGCGAAGTCCATGACCTCGTAGCGGGCCATGAGCGGCGCCATGCGTGTGCGGACGGTACTGACGTGCAGGGGATGGTCCAGGTACGCCTGGAGTGCGGCGCGGTCGGCGACCCGAATGACCAGCCCGACGTCGAAATCGTCACGCACGACATCCCGCTCCCCGGGCACCACGGCGCCGGCGCGCACCTCGCGAACGCCGGGAATCTCTGCCAGCACCCGCGACGCCTGG
Source organism: Oceanococcus sp. (assembly GCA_041632255.1). Classification (GTDB taxonomy): domain Bacteria; phylum Pseudomonadota; class Gammaproteobacteria; order Nevskiales; family Oceanococcaceae; genus Oceanococcus. Next base: position 2,380 of record JBFKIN010000265.1, read on the forward strand.
ATGATCTGGCGCCGGTGGGCCTCGTTGCCCGGTTCCTTGAGCCAGACGAGCACCACATGCATCAGGTGACCTTTGTCGTCAGTCCAGCCCGGCATCAGTGCGCAGCCTGACGCGCTCAGCGCCAGCACCCCGATCAGCAGCAGTCGCAGCATGATTTCTCTCCTCGGCGGCTCCTCATGGAGGCGCGAGCATAACCTAGCTGAAGCGCGTTTCGCGCCCGTGAGGCTGGCTGTAATCCAGCCGCGGACCACGCGGCACGATGCCGGTTGGATTGATCGTCGGGTGGCTGCAGTAATAATGCGTCTTGATGTGATCCAGGTTCACGGTTTCGGCAATTCCCGGCTGCTGATACAGATCGCACAGATAGCCCCAGAGATTCGCGTAGTCAGCAATGCGTCGCAGGTTGCATTTGAAATGACCGACATAGACCGGGTCAAAACGGACGAGAGTCGTGAACAGGCGCCAGTCGGCCTCGGTGATATCTGAACCGCACAGGAAACGTCGCGTATCCAGCCGCTGCTCCAGCCGATCAAGGCTTTCGAAAAGCGCCTCCACCGCTTCCTCGTAAGCGGCTTGGGTGGTGGCGAAGCCGGCACGGTAGACGCCGTTGTTGACACTGGGGTAGATCCACGCGTTGAGCGCATCGATTTCGTCACGCAATGCCGCCGGATAGTAGTCCTGGGGTGTCGCGCCAAGGCCATCGAAGGCACTGTTGAGCATGCGGATGATGTCCGCCGACTCGTTGTTGACGATCTGCCCTTCCCGCTTGTCCCAGAGGACCGGGACCGTCACCCGGCCGGTGTAGTCGGACTGGCAGGCGGTATAAATTTCATGCAGCCGGGTCACGCCGGGAACCGGCCCCGCATCCACGCAGGGGGCGGTGTCGAAAGTCCAGCCTTCGGATCCCATCACCGGATTGACCACCGAGATGGAGATCATCCGTTCCAGGCCCTTGATCCGCCGGAATATCAGAGTCCGGTGCGCCCATGGACAGGCCAGCGAGACGTACAGGTGGTAGCGGCCGGCCTCGGCCGGAAAACCGCCCTCGCCGTCCGCCGTGACCTGGTGGCGAAACTGCGCGGCCTGGCGTTCAAAGCGGCCGCCGGTGGATTCGGTGTCATACCACTGGTCGTGCCAGCGGCCTTCGATCAGCAAGCCCATGTGATCTCCTGAAGTGCCAGCGCATTACAACAGCCGAGCCTTTCGAAAAAAAGCGCAGAATTCCACGATCAATGATCGATTGATTCGAAAGGTGGACGCGTCGCTCGGGTCGCGCGCGAACCGTCCCGGCCGAACCAAGGGCTGGCCGACATGATGGGGAGCCGCCTGCGGACGCAGCCCGGCCGCGCGGCAAGCAGGGGATGGCTCAGACCCTGCTGGACAGGCGCGCCGCCGCTGGCGTTCGATGGCCGCGGCTGTCAGGCGCCTCAGATATCCGGGTGCCGCCCGGCCCAGGGCTGGGCCTGTTCCAGCTGCGCGGCGAGCCGGATCAGTTTGTCCTCGTCGCCCGGCGCGGCGAGGAACTGCACGCCCAGCGGCAGACCTTTCCCGGTCCAGTACAGCGGCACGCTCATGCCCGGGGCCCCGGTCAGGTTGCCCAGCTGGGTGTAGGGCACCCACTGCAGGTTTTCCCGCACCATGTCCTCGATGATGTCGGTTTTCAGCAGCAGGCCGGAGAGGCCGACATTCATCAGGGCGCGCGCGGCTTTCTGCTGCCAGGCCGGGGTGGCGATCTGTCCCACCTTGGCCGGTGGCCGTGCCATCGTCGGCGACAGCCAGAAATCGTAGCGCTGATGGAATTCGGCGAGCTGCCGGCTGTAGTCGTTCCAGCGCAGCATCGAGGCCACAAATTCACTCGCCCGCACCGTGCGGCCGAACTCGGCCATGATCAGGGTGTCCAGCTCGAAGCCCTCTGAGCCGCAACCGGTCTGCGCCTGGATCGCGTCGACCGTGGCGGCCATGTTGCCGAACCACATCATCACGAAGTCTTTGCCCAGCTGGACGCCATCAATCGCCGGCTCCCCCTCTTCCACCACATGCCCCAGGGACTCCAGC
>JBFKIN010000266.1:0-4427 GCA_041632255.1 Oceanococcus sp.
CAGGCGTCCCGGCAGGGCCTGCATCGCGGCCGGCTCCAGCGGGACGCCACCGCCAAACTCGCTGCGGGCGTATTCGTCCAGCAGGCCCAGCAGGGCCGTGGTCTGGGCTTTATCCTGATAATCAACCGCGCTGATGGTCAGCTCCGGGAAAGTGCTCATGCCGGGATGCCTTGGAAAACAGGGCGGGACTGTGCCGCCAGCGTCGCTCCGGCGCAAGCCCTAGGGAAGATACAGCCGGAAGCGCCCGCCGCCAGCGAGGCCGCCGTTGTCGCAGACAATTCGCCCGGATTGCCCCCGATTGCGGTGTTCCGCCGCGACCCGGGCACAGAAGAGCAAACCCAGGCCGGTATCGCTTGCTCCCTCGCCAGCCGCATGACGTCCCTCCCGCAGGGCCTTCAAGGTCGCTTCCGGGAAGCCGGGGCCATCATCCGACACGCTCAGACAGGCTCCGTTGCCGCCCGCGTAGGTCCAGCTTCCCGCGGCCAGACAGACCCGGCGCCGGGCGAAACGCAAGGCATTGTTGAGCGCGTTGCCGATCACCCCGGCAATCAGATCCGGGTCGCAGCAGGCCATGAGATCGGGCGCACAGTCACGACTGATCTCGATGCCGCGATCCGCCAGCGCCGGACCGTACTCCAGAGCGCAGTCCTCCAGCAGGTCGGCCACCGGATACTCCTCGCTCGCGAGAGTCAGGCGCTGCTCCTGAGCGCGGTACAGGGTCAGCAGTTGCAGCAACTGCCGGTTCAGGCGCAAGGCTTCGTGGCGCAGGCTGTGGTAGCGCTGGCGCCGGGCTGCTACCGGCGCCTCGGCCGACTCATCCAGTGCGTCGACGGTTTGCAGCACCAGGCTGAGGCTGTTCTTCATGTCGTGAATCGAGCTGGCCAGCACGGTGGACAGTTCCAGACCATCGGCGGCGCGTGTGCTCATCTCAGCCCAGGCTCCGCTCCACGCTCTGCGCCATGGCCAGCAGCTTCGGATAACGCTCGTTCGAAGCGGCCGCGCCACTGACCCGGCGCAGCATATCCTGGACCTGCCGGAGCAGTGGCCAGTTGGCCCCATCCTGCTTCATCAGCATCAGCATGGACTGCGCCGCATTGAGATTGATCGCCACGTTCTCCGGCATCACCTGCGCCGCTTTCAGCAACATGCTGACCGATTCACGCAGCTGGCCCTTCTTGGCCAGGATCACGGCCTCATTGTTCAACTGGATCATCGCCTTGCGTTCGGCAGAGATGATCTCCTCGCCCTGCTCGGACATGCCGGCCTCGGCGAACAGCTCCCGCGCCCGGGCCAGCATGGCCTCGTCTTCATGATTGGCGCGAACCACATGCTGGATCAGGGCAGTCGCGGAATCCGCCTGACCCAGCCGCACGCAGGTCTGGGCCAGGCTCATCGCCTCCTCCCGGTTCAGTGCTTCCGGGTGCTGCTCAAATAGGGCCAGCGCCTGCTTCATGGCGCGCGCACCCTGTTCCTTGTTGCCCATGCCGGTGTGCACCTGGCCTTCGACAATGGCCATCTGCAGTTCGGCGCTGCTGTCGGCCTCGGGATAGGCGCGCCGCATCCGGCCCAGCAGCTTGCCCGCTTCCGTGGCGTTGTCGGCCTGCAAATAGACTTCGGCCAGTTCGCCATAGTCTGCCGGGGCGCCGAATATCGAATGACGCCCTTCACGCAGGACTGTTCGGAAGGCCGTTTCGGCCGCCGCCAGGTGGCCGTTCTTGACCGCGGCGCGGCCCAGTGCCTTCTGACGGCGCAGGTTTTTGGGCGAGAGTTCCACCGCCTGGTTCAGTGTGGCTTCGCTGGCCGTCCAGTCCCCCGCAGCCTGCTGCGCGCGGGCCAGCCAGTCGTGGGCCGCGACAAAATTGGCGCGGCCTTCGATGGCCTGCTGCAACACCTCAATGGCCTCCGCGTGACGCTGCTGGTGGTAAAGCACCTGGCCCAGGCCGAGCTGTGCCCAGGACAGTTCGCGCTGCTCCAGGACCGCGCGGTAATGCGCTTCGGCCGCGACATAATCGCGGGCCCGTTGCAGCGCATCGCCCTTGAGCCGCATCAGGTCGAACTGGTAGCGATCCCCCTGCTTCACTGCTTCGTCACAGAGCGCGCAGGCCTTGAGATACTCCCCGCGCTCCACCGCCCGGGCAATGCCGGCGAATCGCGCCTTCTTTTCCTGCAATCTGCGCAGGCGGGCTTGCAGCACACCACGGGTGAAAGGCTTGGTGAGATAGGCATCCGGCTCGTGCTCGACCACGCCCATCACCATCTTGACCGTGTTCTCGGCAGAAATGAGGATGAAGATGGAGGAATACGGCAGCCAGTCGTGCTCCCGGGCCTCCTCCAGCACCTGCTGGCCGTCCTTGCCGTCGCCCAGGTGGTAGTCGCAGAGGACGATGTCCGGCTTCTGCTCGGCCATGGCGGCCAGCGCATCCTCGCCGTTGCGAGCTGCAACGATGTCATCGGCGCCGGAGGCCAGCAGCATCTCGCGCAGCATGGACCGCAACTGAGCGTAGTCATCGACGATCAGTATGTGCAGCCCCTTCAGGGACCACGGCTTGTCAGTGAGGGGAGCGGGCAAGGCTGAAACCGCGCAAAGGTCTGCCCTTGGCCATGCAGGTTCTGTTCCGCTGCCCGGGGACGGCGGACCCTGATCAGGAACTGCAGGACAGCGCGGAGCAGCCCGGCTTGTCGCGGGCCCAGTCCGGCCGGCGTCCCGCGTAACGCTCGTATTCAGGCTGCTCCGCGTAGGGATGACGCAGCACCCGCTGCAGCGTTTCCAGTTCCCGCGTATCCCCCAGCTGAGCGGCCTCGATGGCCTGCTGGGCGAGGTAATTGCGCAGCACATACTTGGGGTTCACGGCATCCATCGTCGGCCGCCTATCCTCGACCGGCAGGCCATCGCACTGCAGGCGCGCGTGATACTGCTGCAGCCAGGCCAGCCAGGCCTCCCGGTCCTGCGCCGAGGGCTCCGCGTAGAAAGCCGGTGCCAGCAGGTCCACATCAGCGGGCTGCGGTTGTGCCTGCGGATCGCTGACGAAGGGCATCCGGGCCAGACAGCGGAAGCTGATGCAGTAGTCGGTCTCAAGCCGCTGCAGGCAGTTCAGGAGTTCGTCCAGCAGCGCGTCCTGCGGATCCAGCCTGCGCAATCCCAGCTTGGCAGCGAAAGCGGCGGCATGCTCATGCGCGTAAACCTCCGCGTACTCGTTGAGGGCCTGCTTCAGCGGTTCGATGTCATCCAGCAGGGTCGCCAGCGCCTCTCCCAGGCAGGCGAGATTCCACTGCGCGATGATCGGCTGCCGGCCAAAGCAGTAGCGGCGCCCGTCAGCATCCGTAGTGTTCGGCGTCCAGCGCGGGTCATAGGGCTCAAGCCAGCCGTAGGGCCCGTAGTCGATGGTCAGGCCGAGGATGGACATGTTGTCCGTGTTCATCACGCCGTGAACAAAGCCCACGCGCTGCCAGTGAACCAGTAGCCGGGCCGTGCGCTGGCAGATGTCACGGAACCAGCCGGCGATGTCGGCCTGCTCCTGCCAGAAGGCCGGCGCGTGCTCGCGCACGCTGTAATCGACCAGGGCGCGCAACAGGCCGCCATCCCCACGTCTGGCCGGCAGTTCGTAGCTGCCAAAGCGCAGGAAGCTCGGCGCTACGCGGCAGGTGATCGCGCCAGGCTCGGATTCGGGACGGCCATCGTAGAACATGTCGCGCACCACGGATTCGCCCGTGCTCACGAGGCTCAGCGCCCGTGTGGTGGGCACGCCCAGGTGGTGCATGGCTTCGCTGCAGAGGAATTCACGCAGGGAGGAGCGCAGCACCGCGCGGCCATCTGCCCCCCGGGAATAGGGGGTGAGTCCGGCGCCCTTGAGCTGCAGTTCCTGTCGCTGACCGGACGGCGTAACCAGCTCGCCCAGATTCACGACCCGACCATCCCCGAGCTGCCCGGCCCAATGCCCGAACTGATGCCCGCCGTAACACATGGCATAGCCCTGCATGCCAGGCAGCAGCCGGTTGCCGGCCAGCGCCTGCACCCAGGCATCCTCATCCGACGCCGGCCGGTCCAGCCCCAGCGATTCACCGAGTTCGTCCGACCAGGCCAGCAGGCGCGGCGCGCCGACGGGGCTTGGCCGCACGGAAGACCAGGCCGCGCCATGCACCTGATGCGGTCGCAGCGAAGCGTTGGTTTTCCCGGGCAGCTCGCGACAGAAACGGTTGTCGAAAACGGAATCGCTCACACGGGCCTCAGCAGGAACAGGGAGCAGCCCAGTGTAGATGGTTTGATGTCGCGGGGTGGGCGAGAAACGTCGCAAGCCCCTGCCCCTCACCCTGGCCGTCAACCTGCTGCAGCCGCGCCGGCTCAAGGGCTATTTGCAGCCGATCCCTGTCTGCCTGGCCGAGAGCCCGCTCGCCACTTTGGCGCGTATGGTGTCGGGCAGCGGAAAGGC
>JBFKIN010000267.1:0-4399 GCA_041632255.1 Oceanococcus sp.
CGCCTGTTCATCAGGCCACCCTTCGACCGTCTGGTCACGAGCAATACGCGTTTCTGGTCCCGTTCGGGCCTGAGCGTCACTCTCAATTCGGAAGGTCTGTCTGTGGATGTGAGTTCGCTGGAAGGCCTGTTTGGTGGGGGCATTGCCTTCGGGGTGCCGGCCGGACTCAGCCAGGGTGAGCCCGTCGCCGAGAACAGCCACTTCGTGCTGTACGCCGATGAGGAAGCGGCCCGCCAGGGCAGCTTCGACCGCCACCTCAGCTTCATCCTGATGATCGAGGATACGGTGCGCGGCCTGAGTCAGGGGGCGCCAGTGGAGTTTCGCGGCGTTCGCGTGGGCACCGTAGCGGAAGTGCCTTATCAGTTTCGCCAGGCCAGCCTCGAAACCCTCGTGCGCGCGGCCATTCCCGTGCTCATTCACATCGAGCCTCAACGGCTGGGGACTTTCGGCGGTGCGGCTGATGACGCGACCTGGCGGGCGCGATTCGATGACCTGATCGAGGACGGGCTGAGGGCATCGCTCAAAGCCGGCAATCTGCTGACCGGCGCGCTGTTTGTGGATCTGAACTTCTATCCGGACGCAGCGTCGGCAAGGCCGGGCACGCCCGTGGATGGTCTCGTGGAGTTTCCCACCGTTGCCAGCGGCCTGACCCAGCTGGAGCACAAGCTGGGGCGGACCCTGGACAAGCTCAACGCACTGCCCATCGAACCGGTCCTGGATCAACTGGAGGGCCGGCTGGATGACGCGGCGGGACTGCTGGAGAAGCTGGATGCGGTCACCGGCCGGCTGGATCAGCTGCTGTCCAGCCCGCAGACCCAGGGTCTGCCCGCCGCCCTGCTGCATTCGCTGGAAGAGATGCGCATGACCCTGGGCGGATTCCAGCCGGGCGGCTCAGCCTATCAGGATCTGGGCAGCACCCTGCGGCGTATCGACCGCATGCTCCAGGACCTGCAGCCGCTGCTGCGAACGCTGGATCAGCAGCCCAACGCCCTGATCTTCAACGGCGAATCCGCGCCGGACCCCAAGCCGAGAGCCAGACAACCATGAAACATCTGCTGATTTGTGGTGCGGCATGCCTGGCAGGCTGCGCCAGCGCGCCGACTTTCCAGCATTACCAGCTGCCGGCGCTGAATGGGGCCGGAATGGCGGAAGCCGAATCGACCACTTTGCTCAGCCTGCAGCCCGTCAGCCTGGCTCGGCACATCGATCGACAGGGCCTGCTGTACCAGAGCAGCGAGATCGCAATCAGCGAGGCACGTGCCCACCGATGGGCGGAGCCTCTGGATGATCAGCTCGGCAGGGCGCTGCGCCTGCAACTGAGTCGCCAGCTGCCGACTATGAGGGTGCTGCCCGCGCGCAATCTGGGGCCCCTGGACGGCGTCGCGCACCAGCTGCTGGTGCATGTTGAGCGCTTCCAGGGGCGTTATGACGGCGTCGCGGTGCTCAGTGGCTACTGGCTGTTGCGCGATGCCTCCGGGCGCCTGCTCGCCAGCAGTGACTTCAGCCGGGAGAGGAGCCTTGAAGCGGATGGTTATCCCGCGCTGGTGAACAGCCTGGACGCAGCCTGGTCAGAGGTGGTGGCGGAACTGGCCACCGCGCTGCGGCAGTTTCCTTGATGCTCAGCCTGAGCGTCACGATGTACTGGCTGGGACAGGCTGCTGTGGCCAGCCTGGCAGCCGCGGCGGTGATCGAGGCCGGTCGCAAGCGATATGACCTGTTCGGGATGCTGGTCATCGCCATCAGTGCGGCGCTGGGCGGCGGGTCCCTGCGCGACCTGCTGCTCGACCGGCCGGTGTTCTGGGTCAAGGATCAGACCTATCTGATGACCGCGCTGCTCGCGGCGCTCGCCACCTTCTTCCTGGCGCCGCGAAGAAAACCGCCCATGCGCTTTTTCCTGATCACCGACGCACTGGGCCTCGCCTTGTTCACCGTGGTCGGCACTCGGGTAGCCCTGAGCCTGGATACCCCATGGCTGCCGGCTTCCTTCCTGGGTGTGGTCACCGGCGTGATGGGCGGTATTCTGCGTGACATTCTCTGCAACGAAGAACCTCTGGTGTTCCAGGGACCGCTTTACGCCACGGCCGCCTGGGCCGGTTCTCTGGTCTATCTCCTGATGATCAGCGCGGGCGCTAGCGGACAATGGGCTGCGGTGGCCGGCGGCACCCTGATTCTGCTGCTGCGCTGGGCCGCTCTGCGCTGGTCTCTGCGTCTGCCGTCCTTTGGCAACTGAAGCCGCCCGGTGCCCGCTTGGCCGCCGGCAGACGCGCTGGTGAGCCGCTGGACGCGAAAGCTGCCCGCCAGACTCGACCTTGTCCGCCGGTGGGGCTACCCTGACGTGCATCAATGGTGACAAACAGGAAAAGTATGCCGATGGACGATGCGCACATCTCGCCGGCACTGGCCGCATTGGACCTGATCAGCGAGCACCTGCCGGCAGACCAATCGAGTGTCAGCGTGGAGGACCTGCATCGCGCCTGCGCGGGTCTCAGCAAGAGCGCATTCCGCGATGGCCTGCGGATTCTTGCGGAACGTGGCGTGATCCGGTTCGTGAGCGGTGGCGAGGGCGAGGGCGCGCGGATCTCGGTGGTCTGAGCGGCGAAGCCCGCGCTGGCCGGTTTTCAGCAGCGGCCTAGTCGCAGCGGTATCGGATACAGTGCGTGCTGGCGTCGTCGTCAGGGGCCTTGCCCAGGCAAATGGTGCCGGAGCCGATCAGTGGCAGACCTTCCCCTCGCAGGTAAACGCTCTCTCCTTTGCCGCCATCCAGGCTGAAGGTCACATAGGTGCCGTTGGCGCTCTGGTCGACCAGCACGAACTTGCCGCGGCGGAACTCGAACTGGGCATGCCGGCGGCTGGCGAAGTTGCTGGGCACGGTGATGTCGCAGGACTCGTCGCGACCCATCACGCAGGGCAGCTCGGCGCCGGTCAGGGTGCGACCTTCGCTTTGCCAGGCGAATGTGAGGTGCAGGCGCTCGGGCAGCTTGTGGATGTCCGGGGATTCGATCAGCCGCGTGAGGTCGGTGGCACCCCATGTCAGCTCGAAGATGGCGATCTCCGTGGCCTTGCCCTTGACCTTGAGCTTGTCATAGGCGCGGGCGTCCCGCTGGGTATCGGCGGACAGTGATTCGAAGGTCTCCTGGGTCATCAGGATCTGCTGCGCCTTGGCCAGCTGGGTCATGCGGGCGGCAATGTTGACCGCGTCGCCGAACAGGTCGCCATCACGAACGACCACCGGGCCATGGTGAAAACCCACGCTGATCTGCAGGGGAATGCCGGGCGCGGGGGGCTCGTTCTTCATCAGTTGCTGCATTTCCACGGCCGCCAGGGCGGCGGCTTCAGCGCTGTCGAAGCGCAGCATCAACTCATCGCCAATGGTCTTGATCGTGCTGCCGCTGTGGGCCTTGGCCGTGCGTTCCAGCGCGCCCAGGGCGAGGGCAATGACCTTCTCAGCCACGCTATCGCCCAGGGATTCGTACAGCGCCGTGCTGCCACTGATATCGGCAAACAGTACGCAAGCCTCTTCTGTCGCTTCCAATGGCTGCAGGCCCCGCTATGACACCCTGGCGCTACGATATCAGACGCACTCCGGCTTGGTAAGAAGCGATTCCCCGAGGGCTGCGCGTGAACAGCCCTGGCGCTAGTCGAGCAGCAGGGTCTTTTCGCCCGTATCGTCCTGACCCTTGAAGCGGCTGCGAATCTTCTGCAGTTCCTCCTCCACCGAGGGTGTGGAATCGACCGCATCGCTGCGTCCCTCCAGCAGGTCCTGCGCGAAGCGGTCGCGCGGCACGCTGTAGCGACTGCCGTCGAAGGCGGCGAAGCGCACCTCGTCCTGGCTGTGGCTGACAGCCCGCAACCAGCGGATATTGTCGAGTTCCGGGTCGTAGACCTTGAACCAGTTGTTGGTGATGATCAGACGATCGAACAGCTTTTCGACCTGCTGGCGTTCGTCCGTGACTTCAGGCGGTGGGGCGATCAGCTGGCTGCCGGCCTGCTCAACCCTGTCGGCCGCGCCCTGGCGTACTGCGTTGTCCAGGTGGCCGAGCAGGGCGGAGACGCGCTTGGGCACCATCCCCACCTTGCGCAGGGCATCCGTGAAATCACCCTTGAGGGCATCGATATCGACATCCACATCCATGGCGGGATCGACGGCCTCCACGATACGGTCGAGCAGGTCCAGGGATTGTCGCCAGGGCTGACCATTGACACCGCCATTGCGCAGCAGATTGAGGGCGGCCATTGGCACCCATCCGTAGGCAAAGACCTGGCGGGCGGCGCTCGGCAGCTGACGGTGCGCGGTGCGCGCCCAGAGCTCGTCTGTGGCGATGTCCCGTGACTTGACGATGAGGTCCTGGCGTCGCGAGCCCTGCGCCTTTTTCTGGTCCTTCAGGAAGCTCTCGATGTC
>JBFKIN010000268.1:0-4381 GCA_041632255.1 Oceanococcus sp.
AGCACCCGTTGGGCTCTCCACCTGGGGCCACCAAGCGGAAGCGACCCCGGAAAGCCGGCTAGTTTACAGCGTCTTTCAGCGCTTTGCCAGCCTTGAAGCCAGGAGTTTTGCCGGCAGCGATTTTCAGCACTTCGCCGGTCTTCGGATTGCGCCCGGTCCGCGCCGCACGCTCGCGCACGCTGAACACGCCAAAGCCGACCAGCGAGACCTTGTCGCCCTTCTTCAGCGCGTCGGAAATGCTGTCGAAGGTCGCTTCAACAGCCTTGCCGGCATCGGCCTTGGACAGGCCAGCGGCTTCAGCGACGGCTTCTACGAGTTCGGACTTGTTCATGAAAAACTTCCCCTCTGAAATCGAATGTAGGTAACCCCAAAAAAAAACCACCGATCCGCACTCGCTGAATGAATGCGTATGCAGACACTGGTGGACATCCTGATAGCCGCCATCCGTTGTGGCGGCCGCACCGGGGTCGAACGCCCGGGCACCAAGCTGTTGCGGCAATAGTGCAGCAAATTCAGCCGCCGGTCCAGCACCCTGGCAGGACCGGCCACAGGCTAGTGAGCGCGAGGGCCCTCCTCCGAGGACTTGACCTTGGATTTGCCCGAATCCTGCACCTTGCCCGTGAGTGGCTCGGCCAGCGCGATCTTGACCACGTCATCAATCCAGCGGACCGGGTGAATCTTGAGCTTCCCTTTGATATTGCTGGGAATTTCCGCCAAGTCCTTCTCATTCTCGATGGGGATGACCACGCTCTTGATGCCACCACGGTGAGCCGCCAGCAACTTTTCCTTCAGCCCCCCGATCGGCAGTACTTCTCCGCGCAGCGTGATTTCACCCGTCATGGCGACATCGCCACGGACCGGGTTGCGCGTGAATGCGGAGATGAGCGCCGTGCACATGGCGATCCCCGCGCTGGGACCGTCCTTGGGCGTGGCTCCCTCGGGCACATGGACGTGGATGTCGGATTCCTGGATCAGCTGTGGATCGATGCCCCAGGCCGCAGCCCGGCTGCGCACGACGGTCAGCGCGGCCTGTATGGACTCCTGCATGACGTCGCCCAGAGAGCCGGTATAGGTCAGCTTGCCCTTGCCCGGCACGGTCGCCGACTCGATGGTCAGCAACTCGCCACCGACTTCGGTCCAGGCCAGGCCGGTCACCTGGCCGATCTGGTTCTGATCCTCGGCCTTGCCATATCGGTACTGTGGAACACCGAGGTATTTCTCGACCTGCCGGCTGCCGACATTGAGATGGTCGATCTTCGGATCTTCGAGGATTTCCTTGACCACCTTGCGAGTGATCTTGCCCATCGCGCGCTCAAGGTTGCGAACCCCGGCCTCGCGCGTATAGCGCCGGATGATCTCCTTGATCGCACCGTCCGAGACATGAATCTCGGATTCCTTCAGACCATTGTTCTTGACCTGCTTGGGCAGCAGGTAGCGTCGCGCGATATTGAGCTTTTCGTCCTCGGTATAACCCGGCAGCCGGATGACTTCCATCCGGTCCAGCAGCGGCGCCGGAATGTTCATCGTGTTCTAGGTGGCGATGAACATCACATCCGACAGATCGAAATCAACTTCCAGATAATGATCGTTGAAGGTGTTGTTCTGCTCCGGATCCAGCACCTCCAGCATCGCGGAGGCCGGATCGCCCCGGAAGTCCGCCGCCATCTTGTCGATCTCGTCGAGCAGGAACAGCGGGTTGCGAACACCCACCTTGCTCATGTTCTGCAGGATCTTGCCCGGCAGCGAACCAATGTAGGTGCGCCGGTGGCCGCGAATCTCAGCCTCGTCACGCACGCCACCCAGTGACATGCGCACGAACTTGCGATTGACCGCACGGGCGATGGACCGCCCCAGCGAGGTCTTGCCGACGCCGGGCGGGCCGACGAGGCACAAAATGGGGCCGCGCAGCTTTTTGACCCGCTTCTGCACGGCAAGATACTCGATGATGCGTTCCTTGACCGACTCCAGACCATAATGGTCTTCGTCCAGGTACTGCTGCGCCTTGGTCAGGTCGATCTGGCTCTTGGTCTTCTTCTTCCACGGCACGCCAACCATCCAGTCCAGGTAGTTGCGCACCACCGTGGCCTCGGCAGACATGGGGGACATCATTTTCAACTTGTTCAGCTCGGCCTGGGCCTTGGCCTTGACCTCCTTGGGCATGCCGGCCTTCTCGATCTTCTCCGCCAGCTCCTCCATTTCGGAGGGCCCTTCCTCCATCTCGCCGAGCTCCTTCTGAATGGCCTTCATCTGCTCATTCAGGTAGTACTCACGCTGGCTGCGCTCCATCTGCTGCTTGACGCGGCCACGAATGCGCTTTTCCACCTGCAGCACTTCGATTTCGCCTTCCAGCAGCCCGAGCACGAATTCCAGCCTTTCACTGGCGGCAAGCCGCTCCAGCACGTGCTGCTTGTCCTCCAGACGCAGATTCAGGTGAGCGGCGATGGTATCGGCCAGCCGACCGGCGTCGTCCATGCTGGTCAACGAGGGCAGCAGTTCGGCCGGCACCTTCTTGTTGAGCTTTACGTACTGCTCGAACTGGGCCAGGGTCGAACGCACCATGGCGTCGAGTTCGCGGGATTCCGCCTCGCTGCCTTCCTCGTGCAGTTCGGAGCATTCCGCCACAAGGTAGTCGTCCTGCTCCTGCATCTGGGTGATCCGGGCCCGGCTGGAGCCCTCAACGAGAACCTTGAGCGTGCCATCCGGCAGCTTGAGGAGCTGCAGGATATTCGCCAGGGTGCCGACCGGGTAGACATCATCGATGCCGGGATCCTCGGTGTCCGCCGTCTTCTGCGCCACCAGCAGGATGCGCTTGTCGGTCTTCATGGCCTCCTTGAGCGCCCGAACCGATTTCTCGCGACCCACGAACAGCGGCATCGCCATGTGCGGAAAGACGACCACGTCACGCAGTGGCAGAACCGGGGAAAAGTGTTGTCGTGTATCGCTCATACAGCCTCGCATCGCGCCGCGCCGGGAATGCCCCTTGATGGGGCCTTTGCCGGCGGAATTCAATAGCGTCCCGCGGGGGACGCGGCCTCAGCTGGCCTGAGCTTCCGCGCCCGCCGCCAGGTCCTTGTCGTTACTGCTGTAGACGATATAAGGCTTGGCGTCGCCCTTGACGACGGCTTCGTCGATCACGACCTTTTCGACGTTGTCCATCGACGGGATGTCGTACATCACGTCGAGCAGGATCGCCTCCATGATGGTGCGCAACCCTCGGGCACCGGTCTTGCGCTCCATCGCCCGTTTTGCGATGCCGCGCAGCGCGTCCTCCCGCATCTCCAGCTTCGCGCCTTCCATCTCGAACAGCTTCTTGTACTGCCTGGACAGCGAATTCCTGGGCTCGGTGAGAATCGAAACCAGAGCGTCTTCGTCCAGTTCCTGCAGGGTTGCGATCACCGGCAGGCGCCCCACGAACTCGGGGATGAGGCCAAAACGGACCAGATCATCCGGCTCGGTCTGGGCCAGAATCTCACCGACCTTGCGACCGTCCTCCGGATTCTTGACCTCGGCCTGGAAGCCGATACCGCCCTTGGAGGTGCGCTGGCCAATGACCTTGTCCAGACCGGCAAAGGCGCCACCACAGATGAACAGCACACCGGAAGTATCAACCTGCAGAAACTCCTGCTGGGGATGCTTGCGCCCGCCCTGCGGCGGAATCGATGCGACCGTGCCCTCGATCAGCTTGAGCAGCGCCTGCTGCACCCCTTCGCCCGACACATCGCGGGTGATGGAAGGGTTTTCGGATTTACGCGAAATCTTGTCGATTTCGTCGATGTAAACGATGCCGCGCTGCGCTTTTTCGACATCGTAATCGCACTTCTGCAGCAGCTTCTGGATGATGTTTTCCACATCCTCCCCGACGTAACCCGCCTCGGTCAGGGTTGTCGCGTCGGCGATGGCGAAAGGCACGTCCAGCAGCCGCGCCAGTGTTTCCGCGAGCAGGGTCTTGCCCGAACCCGTGGGCCCGATCAGCAGGATGTTGGACTTGGACAGCTCCACCTCGTCAGAGGCGGCATTGTTGTTCAGGCGCTTGTAATGGTTGTAGACGGCCACGGCCAGCGTCTTTTTCGCCGCTTCCTGGCCGATCACGTACTCGTCGAGTACCGCCTTGATTTCCTGCGGCTTGGGCAGGCCCTTGTTGACAGGCTTGGCCTGCAACTCCTCGCGGATGATGTCATTGCACAGCTCGACGCACTCGTCGCAGACATAAACCGACGGCCCAGCAATCAGCTTTCGAACTTCATGTTCGCTCTTGCCGCAAAAGGAGCAGTACAGGGTGCGTCCGTTGCCACCACTGCCGCGCTTGTCTTCGCTCATTCTCTCACCAATTCCGCTGATGACTGGGTTTATACCATGCCATCAGGGGGATGCAAATCTCGTG
>JBFKIN010000269.1:0-4363 GCA_041632255.1 Oceanococcus sp.
AACTCGAATATTACGGGCTGGTTCGGGAGGCCGGATACTGGCTGCTGGTTTCACGACTGGGGGATCGTCCGCCGCGACTGCTGGCGCGGGTCAGCGAGACGCAGCTGCCGACGGATGTCCGTGCCGCAGGGCAGGCCTTGTTGGGCGAGCTGTGGTCGTTGCGCGATCCTGGCCAGGCGCGCCTGCTCGGCATGGCGCAGGCTGGCGCGCTGGAAGCAGACTTCTGGGATGGGCTCCTGGCAGAGCATGGCGCGGACCGGCAGGCGGCGAGTCCGGAGGGAGAAAACCGGTCGCTGGATCAGCGCCTGCTGGGACAGGGGCTCTGCGTCGAGACGGTCAGCGGGGTGATGGGAACGGCCGAGCATTTGCTCTTGCCCGGCCGGGCAGGCGTGTCCGCGGCATGAGTGGTGCATGCGATCAGGGACTTATCCGTGATGGCGGTGGCGCGATGATCCGAGCACGCTTTGACTTCTGTGACATGTCCTGCCGACAATCAGGCTGCGGTCCCATCAGCGTGGGCCATCCGGTGGCTGTGTCCGCGCGACAGGCGCTGGCGTGCGGCTGCAGTGACATGATCAGGAGGCTCGCGTGAAAGCGATCAATGTGCTGCTGGTGGATGATTCCATCGATGATCTCGCGCTTGGCACCGCTGTCATCGAGGATCTGGATGACTCCGTTGCCGTGCACTGCGTGAAGGATGCCGATTCGGCCATTGCGCTGCTGGACGGCGACTGGGGCAGCGAGGCGGCGGTCAGGATCGATCTGGTGATCTCGGACTGGGTCATGCCCGAGGACGGCGGCATCCGGCTGATCAGCCACATCCGTTCGAATGAGAATCTGGAGCTGATCCCCATCGTGGTCTTCACGGGCATCGATCGACCGGCAGAAATCGACTGGGCTTACCGGGCAGGAGCCAATTCGGTGATCCAGAAACCCGTGGGCTTCGAAAACTACCGTTCGACGATCAAGATGATGCTGGAGTACTGGACCGGCGTCGCCAAGTTGCCGTCGCACAATCCGCTCTAGCGGCCTGAGCCCTTTATCGCTCTCGGGCGGCGCGCCCAGCTTTCGAATCGCCACGTCGCTTCCGTCCGGCCGGCGGTTGATACACCGATCGGATGAATCCCCGTCGCGGGGCAATGCGTAAGCTCGTTTCCAGGCAGTTCCTCGCGAGGTTTCTTCCGGTCATGGTTGCCAAAAGCCCGGTGGGGCTGTCGTCTGTCGGGGTCATGGCGCCCGCTTTGTCCGCGTGACGGACTTCAGGGACAGGGTTGCACTGGTCACGGGCGCGGCGTCCGGCATCGGTCATGCCCTGGCGCGGCAGCTGGTCGAGGCTGGTGCGATCGTGTATGCCTGTGATCGGGACGCTCAAGGTCTGAATCAGCTGGCAACGGGTCTTGGCGCCAATCTGCATGCGGTCCCGCTGGACGTGACCGAGCGGTCTGCCGTGGAGCGGACCCTGCAGCAGGCTTTCGACCGTCATGGCCGGCTGGATCTGGTCTTCAACAACGCGGGCATCGTCGTCGGCGGTGCGTTCGAAGACATGGACGAGGTGACCTGGCGCCGCATCATCGACATCAATCTCTGGGGTGTCATCCACGGCAGTGAGTCCGCCTATCGCTTGATGCGGCAACAGGGATTCGGCCACATCATCAATACGGCCTCCACGGCCGGCCTGATGCCCGTTGCGAAGTCCGCGGCCTACGCGACGACCAAGCATGCGGTGGTCGGTTTGTCGGGTTCGCTGCGCGAGGAGGGGCGGGCGCACGGCATTCGGGTCAGTGTGGCCATACCCGGTCTGGTGGCGACCCGTATCTTTTCCAGTGCGACGAATCTGACCGGCCACGATTATCGCGCCGCGATCGACCGTCTGCCGATTCGCAAGATCAGCCCCGAGCAGGCAGCAGATGCGATCCTGCGCGGCGTGCGAAAGAATCGGCCCTTCATCGTATTTCCCACTTACAACAGGCTGCTATGGGGTGCTTACCGAATGGCGCCGGGTCTGATGAGCCGCCTGATCAACCGGACTCTCTAAGATGAGCGACATCCTCCAGCCGGGCACCAGCCCTGCACAGGCCCTGGCTGGACTGGGTCCGGTCCGGCAGCTGGGCCACGTGGTCAAAGACCTCGATGCCGCGGTCGCTGCCTGGCAGAACAAACTCGGCGTGGGCCCCTGGACCATCATGCGCGGGATCACCTTGCACTGCGCCTTCGATGGGCAGGCGAGCGAGCCGCAGATCGACATCGCCCTGGCCTACCGCGGCGACATGCAGATCGAGCTCATCCAGCAACGCAATGCCGCGCCATCGCCGTACCTGTCCCACCAGCAATCCGGTCAATTCGGCCTTCACCATATGGCGTTCCTGACCGAAACCATCCACCGCGATGTGGAGCGTCTGCAGGCGGCCGGCCTGAATCTGGCCTGTGACATTCGCATGCCCATGGGCGGTCGCTACGTGTACTTCCGATCACCCATTGCCGATGAGCACAGCTATATCGAACTGCTGGAGGCGACCCCCCTGATGAAGCAGATGTTCGCCAGCGGCATCCACGGCGCCACGCAATGGCAGGGCGAAGGCAGGCCCGTGGTCATACGGCTGGCCTGGCCATTGAAACTGGCGTCGATGCTGGTGCGGCTCGGGACTTCGCTGCGCCGCAGGCTGAAGGGATGATCAAGGGCGGCCTGTCGCGAATCGCCAAACAGCGATCAAAAGCCCTGATCCCCCGTTGCCGACGCCGGCGATCATGCGCTTCCCGGGCAGTGGTTTTCCTGCGTCCGGCGGCTTCGATCAGGGCCTGACGCACTTTTCCGCGAAAAAGTGGCCTTCCACCTAGTGTGGCGGTTCATCGCTGTCGGCTATCCATTGGTCCGGACGTGCGTTGATGCGGGCAAAGCGCAGGGCGGAGAACCCGTGCACGGGCAGGCCGATTGCATCGCTGGGCGTGTTGTCGTGGTGGGCGGGGTGCTGTCGAGCCCGATGGCGGCCATCACTGTTGGGATTGGCGCTGGCGAAGCCGGCCACGAGAAGCAGTTCAGGCGCTCCCTCAGGGCAATAGCGTCGTGAACGCGCCCGCCAGGCCTGACGCGGATTGGCGGAGGGCGCACCGCCGGTGGCCGCGGGTCGGGAAGGTTCGAATTGTCGCAGGCTTGACCCATGGCGCCTGCGGGAGAATCATGCCCTTCGGGCCTGAGGGGACAGCCAGAGATGATCAGAGCACTGTATGGTGTCAGTCGTTCCGCCAACCTGGCGCATGAGGACTTCATGCAGTTCTGGAATAGCGCGCTGTTCCAGGAACTCGTGGACGAGTTCATCAGGATCTACCGCATCGACAAATTGCAGCGGAACCGCACGCTGCAGCTCGGCCTGAATGACCTGATCGTCGCCCGTCAGGGGATTGCCCATTCGGTGGACGGGTTGATCGAGGCTTTCTGGAAAGAGCCTGGCCACGTCATGGCGGTCAACGAGAGTGACGAAGCCATGGCTCTCAAGGCCCGCTGGGCACAGGCCGAATCCGGATTCGTGGATCGCGAGCGCTCCTTTCTGATTTTTACCGCCGCTGACTGACGCGCCGGGCGGGGATCAGGAGCAGGCCAATCGCCGCCGCCTGAGTCACCGTGCTTGAGGACTTCGGTGAGCGTTTTGTCCCTGTTTCGGTGCGAACGCGTCACCCCGCCGGCTGCCCGATGCGGCCTCAATCACATCGGACCGGACCTGCGGCGGTGTGAGGCCCGCGCTGTTCCGGGCGCCTTGCGGAATCCGGGGCCGGACTCGGCATGCCTCAAGCACGCCGGCCTCGAGACCAGTGGCGGGGGAGGCTGGCCGAGCGGTCCGACAGCCGGGATATCCCTTCGGTCGGGTTCTGATGAGGCCGACACCGCAGATCGAGGCATGTCATTTCCAGCCTTCCGGCACCGCGCACGCTCGCCACCGATGCGCTCCGGCGGCCAGGCCGGTCGCCGAGCAGGCCGCCGCAGCCGGCTTTCGATGGGCATGCCAACGGGAGCGGGGCAGCGCGAGTCTCGCGCTGCGATGCTCGGGCGGGCCGCTACGAGATTCTGGCGAAGGTGTTGTTCACGATCTCCTGAGCTTCCTGGCAGATCATCTCCAGGTGGTCCTGCCCCAGGAAGCTCTCGGCGTATATCTTGTAGATCTCCTCGGTGCCCGAAGGCCGCGCGGCGAACCAGCCATTGTCCGTGACGACTTTCAGTCCGCCCAGGGCCGCCTGGTTGCCCGGGGCGTGTGTCAGCTTGGCGTTGATGCTCTCACCGCCCAGGGTGTCCGCCTGCACATCAGCAGCAGTCAGCTTTTTCAAGACGTCCTTCTGCGCGCTGGTGGCCGGTGCATCAAGCCGGGTGTAGACC
>JBFKIN010000270.1:0-4283 GCA_041632255.1 Oceanococcus sp.
ACCCGGCCACCATGCCAGGCCGGAAAGCCCTGAACACTGGCCTCGCTACGTCCCCTTGGTCGGCACGCGGCGGACCGCGATTTCCTCTTCGTCGTCGAGGATGGACATCTTGCGCACGCCTTCGTCCTCGTGCAGATCAGTGGCGGCACGCTTGCTCTCCAGCTTGATCTGCAGGCGCAATTCGTTCTTCGAATCGGCATTGCGCAAGGCCTCTTCGTAATTGATGTGCCCGGCTTCGAAAAGATCGAACAGGGCCTGATCGAAGGTTTGCATGCCCTGCTCCCGGCCGCGCTTCATCACATCCTTGATGTTACCGACCTCGCCCTTGAAGATCATGTCCGAAATCAACGGCGTGTTGATCAGGACTTCAACCGCCGGGACCCGCCCTCCGGAATCCTTGCGCAACAGGCGCTGCGAAATGATGGCCTTGAGATTCAGCGACAGGTCCATGAGCAGCTGTTCGCGCTTCTCCTCGGGGAAGAAGTTGATGATGCGGTCCAGCGCCTGGTTGGAGCTGTTGGCGTGCAGGGTCGCGAGACACAGGTGACCTGTCTCCGCGAAGTTGATCGCATGCTCCATGGTCTCCCGGGCCCTGATTTCACCGATGAGAATGACATCAGGCGCCTGCCGCAGGGTGTTCTTCAGCGCCGCCTCCCAGGAATCGGTATCCACACCGACTTCCCGCTGCGTCACCACGCAGCCCTTGTGCGGGTGCACGTACTCGACCGGGTCCTCGATGGTCACGATGTGACCCTTGGTCTTTTCATTGCGCAGACCCAGCATGCCGGCCAGCGACGTGGACTTGCCCGAGCCGGTGCCGCCCACCATCAGCAGCAGGCCGCGCTTCTCCATGATCAGATCGCCGAGGATCGGCGGCAGGCCGAGGTTTTCCAGCTTGGGAATCTCGGTTTCGATGGTCCGCATGACGCAGCCGGAACTGCCCTGCTGCACGAAGGCATTGACACGAAAGCGGCCGATACCCGAGGGACTGATCGCGAAATTGCACTCATTGGAGGCTTCAAACTCCTTGAGCTGGCGGTCGTTCATGATCGCTCGCACGATCATGGCGGAGGATTCGGCGTTCAGCGGCTTGTCCATCATCGGCGTCATCTGGCCGTCGATCTTCATGGCTGGCGGGAAGCCAGCGGTGATGAACAGGTCCGAGGCATTCTTCTGCTTCATCAGGCGCAGCAATTGCTGCACCAGACGTATCGCTTGATCTCTTTCCATTCGGTTGCCCTCGCTGCTCGCCGATCCGCCTTAGACGAAATCCTTCGGATTGGCCGCCTTGGACTTGGCGATGTCCTTGTTGACGACCCCCCGCCGGACCAGTTCCTTGAGGTTCTGGTCCAGGGTCTGCATGCCGTCGCGCTGACCGGTCTGGATCGCGGAGTACATCTGCGCGATCTTGTTCTCGCGGATCAGGTTCCGGATGGCCGGGGTGCCGATCATGATCTCGTGCGCGGCGATTCGGCCGCCGCCAGATTTTTTCATCAGCGTCTGGGAAATGACCGCGCGCAGCGATTCCGACAGCATGGCGCGGATCATGTCCTTTTCCGCCGCCGGGAAGACATCAACCACACGGTCGATGGTCTTGGCCGCGGAGCTGGTATGCAGGGTGCCAAAAACCAGGTGGCCGGTCTCGGCCGCGGTCAGTGCCAGGCGGATGGTTTCCAGGTCACGCATTTCGCCGACCAGAATCACGTCCGGATCCTCGCGCAGCGCAGAGCGCAGTGCCTCGTTGAACCCGAGGGTATCGCGGTGGACCTCGCGCTGGTTGATCAGACAGCGCTTGGAGGTGTGCACGAACTCGATCGGGTCCTCTACCGTCAGGATGTGACCGTAATCGTTTTCATTGATGTAGTTGATGATCGCCGCGAGGGTGGTCGACTTGCCGGAACCGGTGGGGCCGGTCACCAGCACGATGCCGCGTGGCGTCTCGGCGATGTCCTCGAAGATCTTCGGGGCGCTGAGATCCTCCAGCGACAGAATCTTGGAAGGAATCGTCCGGAAGACCCCGCCGGCGCCACGATTATGATTGAACGCATTGACACGGAAACGCGCAACGCCCGGAATCTCAAAGGAAAAATCGGTTTCGAGGAATTCGTCGTAATCCTTGCGCTGCTTGTCATTCATGATGTCGTACAGCATGTCGTGCACTTCCTTGTGCTCCATGATGGGCACATTGATGCGCCGCATGTCGCCGTCGACACGGATCATCGGCTCCATCCCAGCGGACAGATGCAGGTCAGACGCCCCCTGCTTGACGCCGAAGGTCAACAACTGCGCAATATCCATTCCAGATCCCCGTAAGCGCTGCGGACAATGACCTCGACAAAGCTATCGGCAAACGACGCGGCCCGCAACCGAATGGCACAGCGTCTCGCGGCGCTTGAGCGCAGAATTGCTGACGCCTGCGCCAGCGCCGGTCGCCCGCGCGATCAGATCACCCTTCTGCCTGTCAGCAAGACCCAGTCCAGCGCAAGCCTGCAATGCGCTCTCGCTCTGGGTCTGCACCGCTTTGGCGAGAACTACCTGCAGGAAGCCCTGGGCAAGATCACGGCGCTGCCGGAGGACTGCGAGTGGCATTTCATCGGCCCGATCCAGAGCAACAAGACGCGGGCGATCGCCGAGCATTTTGACTGGGTCCACAGCCTGGAACGCGCCAAGGTGGCCACGCGGCTGAACGCCCAGCGGCCGGCCGGGATGGCCGCCCTCAAGGTCTGCCTGCAGGTCAATGTCAGCGGCGAGCAGAGCAAGTCCGGGGTCGCGCCGGATGAATTGCCCATGCTGGTTGCGCAAGTCCGCGACATGCCGCGCCTCCAGCTGATGGGCCTGATGTGCATACCGGAGCCGAGTGACGACCCTGCCCAGCAGCGCGCGCGCTTCGGTCTGCTGCGGCAATTGCGCGACGCCCATCTGCCGGAGGCGCCGGTGCTGTCGATGGGCATGTCGGCTGATCTGGAGTCGGCCATCGCCGAAGGCAGTACACTGCTGCGCGTGGGCACCGCCCTGTTCGGCCCACGCACCCCCTCCCCGACCGAGACACCATGAATCAGGACGCCATGAAGCGGGCGGCTGCCGAGGCCGCTCTGGAATATGTCGAAGACGATGCCGTCATCGGCATCGGCACCGGCTCCACCGTCAATTTCTTCATCGACGCACTGGCCGGAATCAAGGGCCGCATCGATGGTGCGGTATCGAGTTCCGAAGCCTCCAGTGCGCGTCTGAAGGCGCTTGGTATCCGGGTGCTGGAACTCAACGACACGGGCCCCCTGCCGCTCTACGTGGATGGTGCCGATGAAACCAATGCGGCTCGCCAGCTGATCAAGGGTGGCGGTGGCGCGCTGACCCGGGAAAAGATCGTGGCCGCGGCCAGCGAGCGCTTTGTCTGCGTGGTGGACGCCAGCAAGAAAGTCGACGTGCTGGGCCGCTTTCCGCTGCCCGTCGAAGTGATTCCGATGGCCCGCAGCCTGGTCGCGCGCGAACTGGTCAAGCTGGGTGCGAGACCCGTGTTGCGTCAGGGTTTCATCACCGACAACGGCAATGAAATCCTTGACCTGCACGATCTGACCATCGCCGACCCCGTGGCGCTGGAAGCCCGGATCAACCAGCTCACGGGTGTCGTTTGCTGTGGCCTGTTCGCGCAGCGCCCGGCCGACGTCGTGCTGATGGCGACTTCAGGGGGTCTGGAGCGCTTCTGAGCGTCGGCGCCACAGCCGCTGGCGCAGGCCCGGCTAGTGGGCGGTCCTGAACTGTCCCCGCAGCTGTTGCAGGCGGTCGGGCGTACCGACGTCGGTCCATTCGCCGGCGTAGTGTTCGCCGCTCAGCGCGTTCGCTTCTATCGCCTGCAGCAAGCAGGGCAGCAAGGGAAAGGCCCCTGGCCGGCAACCGGCAAACAGGCGTGGATGCAACACCGCAATGCCGCTGTAGGTCAGTCTCGCCCGGTCACGATCGAGCATGCCGTCAGCCCGCAGACTGAAATCTCCGGCCGGATTGTGCGGTGGGTTGTCGACCAGCACCAGATGCCCGAGCCGACCCGCCGGCCAGTTCCGGGCCAGGGCTGCGAGCGGCCCCAGCGGGCAATCGCTCCAGACATCCCCGTTCACCAGCAGGAAGGGTTCCGGGCCCAGCAGCGGCAGGGCCTGGAAAATGCCACCGCCGGTTTCGAGTCGCCCGCCGGATTCATCCGAGAACTGAAGCTGCATATCCCAGCGCCAGTGGCGGCTGAGATGGTCGCGGATCTGCTCGCCCAGCCAGCTCAGATTGACCACGCAGCGGGA
>JBFKIN010000271.1:0-4277 GCA_041632255.1 Oceanococcus sp.
CCGCGGCATCATTCCCTGGCTCTGGCCGAGATGCCGAATCCGGCCGGCTGCGTCCATGCGATGGTCGAGGTCACCTCGATGACCGATGTGGGCAAGGCGCATGACCGCATGCAGCAGGCCGGCGTCAAGCTGATGGCCACGCTCGGCCAGCACGTCAATGATCAGATGACGTCCTTCTACATGATGACCCCGGGCAATTTCGCCCTGGAGTATGGCTGGGGGGGCATCACGGTCGATCCGGCCTCGCACCAGACCACCCGCTCGGAAGCGGTGTCCATCTGGGGGCATGACTTTTCCGTGGGCTTCCAGTAAGGGCGGCCCACGACATTCAAGGTTTTCTCCGAGGCATCGATTGCGGCGCCGGCGCGGTGCAATCCGCCGCTTGGCCGTGACCGCTTGCGGATGTGGCGCGCGCCGCGTGAGACAGTGAGCTGACAAGCATGAGTTTTTCCAAGCAAATGACGGCGACCGAAGTCGTCGCCCAACTCGAAGACGGCATGACCATCGGTATCGGCGGCTGGGGTCCGCGCCGCAAGCCGATGAGCCTGGTGCGGGAAATCCTGCGCTCCGACCTGACGGACCTGACTCTGGTCGGTTACGGCGGCATGGACATGGGCATGCTCTGCGCGGCCGGCAAGGTCAAAAAGCTGATCTACGGCTTTGTCTCGCTGGATTTCATCCCGCTCGAGCCCTTCTTCCGTCAGGCCCGCGAGGCGGGAACGGTCGAGGCCATGGAACTGGATGAGGGCATGCTGCACTGGGGACTGCGGGCGGCGGCCTACCGCCTGCCGTTTCTGCCCATGCGGGCCGGACTGGGAACGGCCTTCATGCAGAACAATCCCGAGGTCCGGACCGTGGACTCGCCCTACGCCGATGGCGAAACCCTGCTGGCCATGCCGGCCATCAACCTGGATGTCGCCCTGCTGCATGTGCACAAGGCGGATGTCCTGGGAAATCTGCGGGTTTACAGCCCCGATCCGTTCTTCGATGAGTGGTTCGCGCGCGCGGCCCAGCGGACCTACATCAGCGCCGAGGACGTCTGTGAGCGCCTGGAATCGGACGAGGACGACGCCCGGGCCAATCTCTTCGAGCGCAGTCTGGTCCAGGGCGTGGTGGAATCGCGCGGCGGCGCCCATCCCAGCTCCCATGTGCCCGGCTACGGTTGGGATGCCGCCCATATCAAGCGCTACTGTCAGGCGGCGGCCGAGGAGGGCGGCTGGCAGGCCTACGTCGAAGAATTCCTCGGCACCAGCGAAGCCGAGTATCAGGCGGCTGTCGGCGGCCTGGACGCCATCACCCGCTTGCCCCGCCAGGTGTTCTGAAGATGAGTGAATTCACCCTGTCCGAGCTGCTGATCTGTGCCTGCGCCGATGTCTGGAAGGACGATGGCGAAGTGCTGGCCACCGGGATCGGCGTCATTCCCCGGCTTGCCCAGGGCCTGGCCAAGCTCAGCCACAGCCCGCAGCTGATGATCACCGACGGCGAGGCCTATCTCACCGAAACCCCGGTCGCTCTGGGAGCCAAGACGCATGAGGGCCGCCAATACGGTGGCTACATGCCGTATTCCCGGGTTTTCGACCTGCTGTGGCACGGCCGACGTCATGCGCTGGTCGGGCCGGTGCAGGTGGACCGCTGGGGACAGGCCAATATCTCCTGCATCGGCGAGTTCGCCCGGCCCAAGCGGCAGATGCTCGGCCTGCGTGGCTTTCCGGGCAACAGCATCAACCACGCCAACTCGATGTTCGTGCCGAACCATTCCACCCGCGTCTTCGTCGAAGGCGAGGTGGATGTGGTCTGTTCGGTGGGCTACCGTGACGAGAACTGGCCGCCTGGTGTGCGTCGCGATTTCGCCAGCGTCGAGAAGATCGTCACCAATCTCTGCGTGATGGATTTCGGCGGCCCCGATCATGCGATGCGTGTCACCAGCCTCCACCCGGGGGTCAGTTTCGACGAGGTGCAGCAGAACACCGGGTTCGAACTGCTCCAGGCCGAGAACTGCGGCGAAACCGCCCATCCGACGGAACAGCAGCTCGCCATCATCCGGCAGCTTGACCCGCAGAACCTGCGCGCCAGGCAGCTCAGGGACAATCCTCCCGGGATTCGGGGGGCGGGCGATGTCTGACAGGACCAATTCCAGGCCGGTGCCTGAAGCTCCCGACAACGGCGGCCAGGTCCCGTCATTGCCGACGGTGATGGACGCGTCATGGTCATGCAGGGGTCCGCATCATGGCTGAACCCATCATCTCCGGCTGGTTCACCCAGGACGAGGCTGCACCGGCCCTGCTCGGCACCCGCTGCACCGGCTGCGGGACCTACTATTTTCCGAAACTGAGCGGCTATTGCCGCAACCCCGATTGCGACAGCGAGTCCTTCGAGGAACTGCCGCTGTCACGCCAGGGCCGGTTGTGGTCCTTCACCAGCGCCGCCTACCCGCCGCCGGAGCCCTACGTGGCGGCCGAACCCTACGTGCCCTTCGCGATCGCCGCCGTGCAGCTGGAGCGCGAGCAGATGATCGTGCTCGGACAGGTGGTGGCCGGCATCGGAGTGGATGAACTGAAGGCCGGCATGGCCATGGAACTGGTGCTGGAAGAGGTGCCGGGCACGGACGGGAACCGGGTCTGCTGGAAGTGGCGCCCGCAGGAGCTGCCCGCATGAGCACCAACCGCGAGATCGCCATCCTCGGCGCCGGCATGCATCCCTGGGGCAAATGGGGACGCAACTTTGTCGAGTACGGGGTTCACGCTGCCCGCGCGGCGCTGGCCGACGCCGGCGTGCCCTGGCGCGACGTGCAGTTCGTGTCCGGCGGCGGCACGGTGCGCTGCGGCTACCCTGGCTATGTCGCCGGCGCCACATTCGCCCAGGCCCTGGGCTGGCAGGGCGCCGAAGTCAATACCTCCTACGCCGCCTGCGCCTCCGGTTCCCAGGCCCTGGCTGCGGCCCGGGCGAAAATTCTCTCCGGAGAGGTCGATGTCGCGCTCGTCGTGGGCGCCGATACCACGCCCAAGGGCTTTCTCAAGCCGCAGGCCGGCGAGCGGCCCGAGGATCCGGACTGGGTGCGCTTCCGCCTCGGCATCACCAACCCGACCTATTTCGCCTTGTATGCCCGCCGACGCATGGAAATTTACGGTGACACGCCGGAGGACTTCGCCGCGGTCAAGGTCAAGAACGCGGCGCACGGGTTTACCAATCCCAATGCCCGCTACCGCAAGCAGTTCAGCGCCGAGGATGTCGCCGCGTCGGCGATGGTGGCGGACCCGCTGCGCCTGATGGACATCTGCGCCACCTCCGATGGCGGCGCCGCGTTGATCGTGTCCAGTCTCGACTATGCGCGTCGGCTCGGAAAGGCTGATGCGCCGAAGATCGCCGCCATTTCCACGGTCACTCCCAGCTTTGCCTCGGCCGTGGTCGAGATGCCCGACATCGCCACCGATTCGGCCGTGGCGGCCGAGGCGCGCCCCTTCCGTGCGGCCCTGCCGGCCAAGGCCTACGAGGAGGCGGGTCTGGGGCCCGAGGATGTCAGCCTTGCCGAGGTCTATGACCTGTCCACCGCGCTGGAACTGGACTGGATCGAGGATCTGCAGCTCTGTCCACGGGGTGAGGCCGCGGCACTGCTGCGCGCGGGCGAAACCCGGGTGGGTGGACGCATCCCGGTCAATGCCTCCGGTGGTCTGGCCTGTTTCGGCGAGGCGGTCCCGGCACAGGCGCTGGCCCAGGTCTGCGAGCTGACCTGGCAATTGCGTGGTCAGGCGGGTGAACGCCAGGTGTCCGGAGCCAGGGTGGGCATCACCGCGAACCAGGGTCTGTTCGGCCATGGCTCCTCGGTGATCGTGAAGCGCTGAGTGCCTGATGCAGGCGGCAGCTGATCCTTTCACGCCCCTGAGTCTCGGGCCGCTGCGCCTGCGCAATCGTTTCATCAAGAGCGCGACCAACGAGGGTATGGCGCCGGCGGGCCGGATCAGCGACAGCTTGATCGAGTTCCACCGGCGCATCGCCGCGGGTGGCGTGGGCATGAGCGTGCTGGCCTACTGCGCGATCAGTCCGGACGGCCGCACCTTTGTCGACCAGCCCAGCCTCGATGAAGACAGCGTGCCCGATCTGCGCCGATTCACCGATGCGATCCACGCCGAAGGGGCGGCGGCCTGCGCGCAGATCACCCACGGGGGTGCCTTCAATTTCCTGCCCCGGCTGCGGGAGCACCCGCGTCCGGTCAGTGCCGATGGGGGGCTGAATCCTCCGGGCATCATGGCCGGCCGATGGTTCAAGCGCGCGGCGCAGCC
>JBFKIN010000272.1:0-4275 GCA_041632255.1 Oceanococcus sp.
CCCGTGGCGCAGGCCAGGGTGTCGGCCGAGGAAGCAGCCCGTCTGGGCGCCGATCTCACGCGCTTCGGCGCCGAGAAGGCCGGCAACGCGGAAGGAACCATCCCCGAGTACACCGGCGGGCTGCCACAGCGTGGGCTGGTCGCCGGGGAGTATCCGACCAACCCGCAGATCCAGGCCGAAAAGCCCCTGTTCACGATCACCCAGGCCAATATGGACCAGTATCGTGACAGGCTCACGGTGGGCCACCAGGAACTGCTGCGGCGCTTTCCCGACACCTTCAAGATGGATGTGTTCAAGACCCATCGCACGGTATCGTGGCCGGAGCATATCCTGGCGGCGACACAACGCAATGCCACCGAGGCCCAGCTGCTGGGTACCGACGCGGTCAAACAGGCCGTTCATGGCATTCCGTTTCCGATTCCCGGGACTGCGGCCGAAATCATCTGGAACCACAAGACCCGCTGGCGCGGCTACGCCGTGCGTCGCTACAACAATCAGGCCATCGTCCAGCAGGACGGCGGCTACCAGATCTCGAAGCTGATCGAAGACGTCAAGTTCACCTACACCAACCGCGAGCACAACGGACGTTCCGAGGATATCCTGCTCTACTACCTGTCGGAAATCCTGGCCCCGCCGCGTAATGCGGGTCAGCTGCTGCTGGTGCACGAGACCTCCGACCAGACGGTGCAGATCCGCAATGCCTGGATCTACAATCCCGGCCTGCGCCGCACCCGCCGTGCGCCCAACGTGGCCTACGACAATCCCTACGAGGGCACTGACGGCAACCAGTTCAACGACCAGGTCGACATGTACAACGGCGCCATGGACCGGTACCGCTGGAAGCTGATCGGCAAGAAGGAAATGTACGTGCCGTACAACTCCTACCGCATCGGCAGCCCGAACGTGAAATACGCGGACATCATCCGCGCGCGTCACGTCAATGCCGAGCTGCCGCGTTACGAACTGCGCCGGGTCTGGATCGTGGACTCCACCCTGCGCGAGGGCACCAGTCATACATTCGGGCGGCGCACCTTCTATGTTGAGGAGGATTCCTGGGCGATCAATTCCATTGATGCCTATGACCGGCGCGGCGGCCTGTACAAGTTCCAGGTTGCGCACCAGAGCTTCACTCAGAACGTGCAGGCGGTGGGCGGAGTGCCCGAGGTCATCTACGACTTCCAGTCCGGTCGCTATTTCCTGACCGCACTGGCGAACGAGGACAAGCCCAACGATTTTTCGGTGGATTACGATGACCGCTATTTCACGCCACGCAGCCTGCGCAAGAAGGCGCGACGCTGATGGCAAGCTGCTGCGGTGATCTGGTGACCGCCGCAGGACGAACCACGACGACAAAGGGGAATCGCCATGACCTTCGATGAGGTCTATCAATACGACAAAGACGCGGACACCGTGATGCGGATGTTCGCTGACCGCGGATACTTCGAGAAGAAGTATGAGGAAACGACAATCAGCTACGAAGTGCTCGAGCACGAGAGCGAGGGTGATCGTTTCCGGATCCGCTGCAAGCTCAGCATGCCGATGAACGCACCGGTGCCCGGCTTCGCCAAGAAGTTCCTCGGCGAGACCATGAGCGTGGTGCAGCAGGACACCTGGAACACGGCTGCCCGCACCGGCGACCTGAAGGTGGAGATGCACGGCGCGCCGATCGACATCTCGGCCAAGATGGAACTGAAGCAGGGCGCTTCGGGTGCCGAGAACCACGTCCACTGGAACATCAACTGCAAGATTCCGCTGGTCGGCGGCAAGATCGAGAAACTGATCGCCGACGATATCCGGGCCAAGTCCCCGGCAGACCTGGAAGTCAGCAACCGGATTCTGGCGGACTACTAGGCAGGCGCTACACTATGGCCCCCTGGGGGCGGCTGCTCGCTCGCCCGAATCGTCGCCCTCGGCATTTCACCCCACACCGGCGCGTGACGGGCGAGGCCGGTCGCGCTCCTGAATCAGGCACGGGCCATGAACAGCGAACAGAATACCGAGCGGGACAAGGCCAGGCCGCCGAGCCTGCTGCAGACGGCAGGCAGTGTGCTGGCCGCCTTTTTTGGCGTGCAGAGTCGACGCAATCGGGAGCGAGACTTCACCCGTGGCAAGGCCAGCCACTTTATCGTGATGGGTGTCGTGCTGACCATCGCCTTCATTGCCAGCGTCATGCTGGCGGTCAAGCTGGCTCTGAGCCAGGCAGGCTGACTCAGGCGCGGTAGTTCAGGGAGCCCCCTTGCTGGGGCAGGTTTTCGCCTTGGGAACCGTAGGTGCCGCTGTCGGCAGGACGTAACTTGCGTTCGATCTCCAGCTGACGTTGCGAGATCAGCAGGCCGTTAGCGTCATTCTGGCGCCGGCACTGGCGCAGGGTATTCGACAGGGCATCCCAGCTATTGCGCACCGGGGGACTCTGACGGTCCAGCCACTGATCCAGAGGACGTGTGCCCAGCCAGCCGGCCAATTGATGACCCAGGGTGTCCAATTGCGCGCAGCGCTGCTTCTTGTCGTGGGTGAGCCGGTCCAGTTCCTCCACGTCACCGCGTACCACGGCTTCACTCTCCCGTTCCAGCAATTGCAGCAGTGCGCGCGCCGAGTCGTGCTGGCGGTTCAGGGCCTGATGAATCTGGGACTGGTCCATGCGTGCATCAGCGGCCGAGCAGGCGATCCGCGGTCAGCATGCTGCCGGCCAGTTCATCCGCGTCGATCTTGTATTCGCCCCGCGCGATGGCATCACGCAGCGCTTCAACACGACCACTGTCGATATCCGGGCTTGCCGCGGCGATGCGCGTGAGTTCACTCAGACGGTGCGCCTGCCCGCTGAGACTGACCTTGTCCGCCTGCGCGCCGGCGCCCGGCGCTGCGCCGCTCTTGCCGGACTCCCCGGCCTTGCTTTCGCCGACCGCGCGGCTGCTGACATAGGTGGCAGCCGGATTTTGATTGATACGTGTGGTCATGTTCCTGATCCTGCGCCCAGTATGGCGGGTCTGTGGCGGCTATCGGCGGGCCGGCGGGAAACTTTAGCGAATATTTCGTGATTCATAGGCATGGTCTGTCCGCGGACGAACGCTGGATGCTCAACCCGGGATCTCGACAACGCCGCCGCCGCGGGCATAGCCTTCAACAATTCGTCCGGAACTCAGGTTCTCGACGCGCAGGCGGCCATTCTCCACCGCGTCGTCCTGGGCCCGGCCCCGGCCCCGGATTTCCACCGGGCCGGCTCGGGAGACAAGCGTGACGATGTCGCCCTTGCGGATGCTCATCGCCTGCCGCAACTGGTTCGGCTGGACGACTTGACCAGCCCGGACGGGTCGGGCGACCCGGCGGCCGACCACCGCATCCAGCGATTCGAATTGGCCGTAGCCGCTGCCCTGCACACTGCGCCATTCGAGCAGCAGATCCGCCTCGGCCACGATTTCACCGGACTGGAGGCTGCGCCGTGCAACCACCATTTGTTGTTCCCGCTGCAGCGTCACCGGCACGTAGATCTTCCACAGTCCCGGGCAGCTGACCTGGACCTGGGCGTGCAATCCCTGGCTCGTCCCCTGCGTCTGCAGAGGTGCATCGCAGCGCCGCAGATGCAGCCGACTGTCGGGCAGGCGGGCCCGGACATTGACCCGGCCTGAGCCGGCGTTCCGCCGGACGTGCGCTGCTGCCGCATCCCGGATGCTGTCGTGACCCTGGAAGGCGCTGTCGCCGGCTTGGGCCGGCTCGCCCGACATCAGAGCCAGGCAGATCGCCCAGACGGACATCGCGGTCCATCGCATCAGGCTGTCGGAGAGCTGTGGGGCGTCCATGCGCCGACACATGCAATGCCCGTGCCCCGGGGCGGCGGCGAGTTTCCGGCGTCCCAAGGGCGGGGCGTCGGCAAGAAATTTTCCCGTCGGGCACTCAAGTCTCCCGGATGATGGGGCGATAAGCGATCCATGAGTCTCAGTCTCTTCGCCAACATCAATGAAAGCACCCGCCTCGCCGGTCACAATCGACTGGCATTGCTGCTGTTCCAGTTGAACGACAGACAGCTGCACGGGATCAACGTATTCAAGGTGCAGGAGGTCGTGCAGGTCCCCGAACTGTCCCCGGTGCCGGGATCCAATCCGCGGGTCATGGGCCTGGCGCGGATCCGGGGGCGCAACGTGCCGGTGCTGGATCTTTCTCTGTCGATTGGGGGCGAGTCGCTTGAACGGGCCGCCTACGTCATCGTGACCGAGTTCAACCGCACGATTCAGGGCTTTGCCGTTCGTCAGGTGGACCGCATCGTCAACGTGGATGTGGCGG
>JBFKIN010000273.1:0-4274 GCA_041632255.1 Oceanococcus sp.
ATATTCCGCAGATGCCACAACCCTTCACGGGATGGAGGTTTCGAATCAACGTCACGCAGTACTGATGAAAGCTTATGCTGAATACGTCAAATGCACGGAATCCATCTACGGTAACAGGCGTCGAGCTTCTAGTCGTTGGGCTCGGAAGAACTCGCTGCTGCAGGCGTATCAAGAATACGTATCGCATAACTAAGCGGCGCGCGTTTAACCCGCTGTTTGAAATGCTTTCGATGCGAAGTAGGCCCCCGATTAAAGCGGCAGCAGCCATTAGTAGCATTTGATCGCGCGCCATCGAATCCTGAATCTGCAATCATCGACCGCACTTCAGAACCCGGGCCTCTTCTGATGTGAGGACTGTGTCATATCGGCCCCAAAAACATAGATTCCACCACACTTGCCCTACGACCGCTACGCGCCCACTGCCGCCCTCGCATGTGGGGAGGGGAACGTCTGGTGTCCAGTTCCATGATCGAGCCGTCCATTACCAATGACTTCAACTGACCAGTATAGGAAGGTTGGCATCCATTTCTTTGCCCGTCACCAACCCTTGAGACGGGTGCGCGCGGGTCATTGGGCCTGACGGAAGGTCGATCGACGGGATGACACAAGGGGCGCAGGCTCCCGGCAAGCGGGCCTTGGGTCACGCATGACAGGGCGGTGCAGAGGGTCTGACCGCATCTGGCCGCGCTGATCGAAGCTGCGCGTGAACTGTCGGAACGAAGGGCCGGTGCGCGAATGGGGCGAGAAGCCCAGACGCCTTACCGACTCGTGACCTGTATCCGTACGGGCCCGCTGTCAGGATGGCGGGCAAAAAAAAGCCCCCAGCGAGCTGGGGGCCAAGGTGCTAGAAAGACTTGCGTCTTTCTGGAGGAGACCTGGTGGACACGGCGACTGGCGTCCCGTGCGTATGAGCATCTGCTCATGTTGCGGTGCAGTATATTGAGGATGTTGCACTGCGTCAAGCCTTTTTTGCTGCATTGCAGTAAAAAAATCATGCCCGGACAATCGCGCGCAAGCCTCTGATTGGACTAGGAAAGGCGGGCCTTCCCCTGGGCTGTTCCGGGTGCTGGGGCGGCTATGGGCTGAATTTGGGCGCATGTCCGGACAAGGGATGCGCGAGGTCCTGGGCTGGGCTGCTCGTCAGGGGCAGGCCGGCAGCCAGGCCCGGATCGATCCAGGACGCTTTAGCGGTCCTTTTCGGCCACGCTGCGCACTTCGCCCTTGTCGGTTTTCTCGCCCTTTTCCCGCCGTGAACTGATGCTCTTGATGAATTCCTGGCGGACGCTGCGCCACAAGGGCAGATTCTGATCAGCCAGTTCACGCAGCGCATGCAGAGGATTGCCGGCGGAGCCGAGCATCTGCTTGATCTGCTCCTTGAACTGGGCCTGCTGGTCGGTGAAAAGCTGCAGGCTGAGCTCCAGGTAGTGCGCCACGCTGTGCTGCATGGTGTCGCCGTAGAAGCGGATGATGTTGAGCAGAACTTCCTTGCGCAGGATCGGGGTGCCGGCTTCTTCTTGCTCCATGATGACCTGAAGCAGGATGCTGCGGGTGATGTCTTCCTTGCTGCGCTTGTCGATCACCTGGAAATCGACGTTCTGCAGCACCAGCTGGCGAATCTCGTCGAGGGTGATGTACCGACTGATCACCGTGTCATACAGACGCCGGTTGGGATACTTGTTGATGATGCGCGTTTCGGAGCCTGAGGTGCGACGAGATACGGACACAAGCGGGATGATTGCTGCATTGCGAAAAATCTAGTTTGCCAGATGCAGCCGGCAGGGAATAGCCCTTTAACCGGAAAAAATGGCATCGGTGGGGATGCGCGAAGGATCCCAGGCCCGGGTGGCCGCGCGGAGCAATTGTTCGGGTGGTCCCGCCTGGGTGGGCTGGCCCAGGAAACTCAGCGCCTGATTCAGGCAATCGACCGGCGACTGCTGCCATGGGATCTCCTGGGCGCCGGTTTGCTTGCTCAGCTTGTAGCCCCCCTTGTCCAGCAGCAGCGGAATGTGCAGATAGCGCGGCGGTGGCTCTCCCAGCGCCCGGTACAATTGCAGCTGCCGGCCGGTGGAGGAGAGCAGGTCCGCGCCACGGACGATATCAGTCACACCCTGATCGGCATCGTCAACGACCACGACGAGTTGGTAGGCGAAGAGGCCATCTGCGCGCAGGACCACGAAATCCCCGCACTGCCTCGCCGGATTCTGAAGTCGATCGCCCGCCAGTCGATCCGTGAAGAATTCAGGCTGATTGCTGATGCGAAATCGCCAGGTCCGTGCCTCTGCGCCTTCTGGCAGTCCGTCTCGACAGGTGCCTGGATAGCGCACCTCGCCATGGCCGCCGCCCTGTTCCCGCTTGAGCTGGCGTCGGCTGCAGGCGCAGGGAAACAGCGCCCCCGCGTGGCGCAGGCGGTCGAAAATGAGCTGATAGCGTTGCAGCCGTTGCGACTGGTAGAGCACCGGACCATCCCAGTGCAGTCCGAGACCCTGCAGGCAGTCGATGATGCGCTCGGCATGTTCCTGCGAGCAGCGCGGAGTGTCGATGTCCTCGATGCGGAGCAGCCAGCGGCCGCCCTGGGACCGCGCATCCAGCCAGCTGGCCAGGGCCGCGATCAGCGAACCCGCGTGCAAGGGGCCGCTTGGCGAGGGCGCGAAGCGCCCAACGTAGGAAGAGGGAATGCGATCCGCGCCGCGATCAGCGGCCGAGCTGTTTCTCGCGAATCTCTTCCAGGCTCTTGCAGTCGACGCAGAGTTCGGCTGTGGGCCGGGCTTCGAGACGGCGGATGCCGATATCGGCGCCGCAGGATTCGCAGAAGCCGTAGTCGTGATCTTCGATGCGGCGAAGGGTGCTGTCGATCTTGCGGATCAGCTTGCGTTCGCGGTCACGGGTCCGCAGCTCGAGGCTGAATTCCGATTCCTGGGTCGCACGGTCGGTCGGATCCGGGAAATTGGCGGCCTCATCCTGCATGTGGTGCACGGTGCGGTCGACTTCTTCCATTAGCGAGCGTTTCCACTGGACCAGTATGTTGCGGAAGTGGGCGATCTGGGCATCGCTCATGTACTCCTCGCCCTTCTTGAGCTTGTAGGGCTCGAAGTCGGTGTATGAACTGGGGGCTTTGGTGTCCGCGGTACCTGGCATCGGGGATCTTTCTGAGCTTGGAAACCGGGAAGTGATACCAGAAAGAATCCGCAGGGGCAATGCCCGTCACATGAAGGTGGTTTTTTTGAGCCATCATCGGCCGGTCAGGGAAGGATGCGCTATCCTGTGCGCGGTATACACCTGTCGTCCGACCAGCCCCGAATGAATATGCAAAGTGTTCTGGACCAACCCGAGCGAGCCCGCGGGTTGCCTCGGGGGGAATGGCCCGACTAGAGGCGTCCGGTCCATGCGTCTGAAAGCGCTGCTGTTCGACGTGGACGGCACTCTGGCCGACACGGAACAGCAGGGGCACCTGCCGGCCTACAATGAGGCGTTCCGCGAGCTTGGTCTGGACTGGTACTGGTCGGAGCAGCTCTACCGCGACGAGCTGCTGTTGCTGCCGGGCGGACGCGAGCGGATCCGTCATTACCTGATCAAGTACCGTCCCCCGGTTGGCTCGCACGCCGAGGCACTCCAGCAGGACATCGGCGCCTGGGTCAACCAGCTGCACGCGGCGAAGTCACGCTGGTTCCGTCGGCGCCTGGAAGCCGGGCAGGTCACCCTGCGCAGCGGCGTCCGCCGCCTGATCCGTCAGGCGCACGCAGAGGGCATGAAGCTGGCCTTGGTCACAAATGCCAGCCAGCGCAGCCTCAAGCCCTTTCTGAATCACACCCTGGGTCGGGAGTTGCGGGATTGTTTCGAATTCGTCGTCAGTGGCGAGCAGGTCGAAAGCAAGAAGCCGGCGCCCGACCTCTATCATCTGGCGGTGAAGCAACTGGGCCTGCAGGCCGATGAGTGCCTCGCCATCGAGGATTCCGCCATGGGCCTGTGCGCCGCAGCGGCAGCGGGCCTCAAGGTGCTCATCACGGTCAATCAGGACACGCGCGAGCACGACTTCAGTGCCGCAACGGCTGTAGTCAGCGGCCTCGGGGAACCGGACGCACCCTGGGAGGTATTCAAGGGGCGACCACCGCTCAACGGAGCGGCCTATGCCACCACGCAGGTGCTTGAGCGGCTGCTGGCCGGCTGAGCGCGTTTACAGCGGCAGCGATACCGGAGGAGGCGGGGACCATTGCGGCGCGCGATGTTCGGCGGTCACGGTGGTGTAGATTCCGCCTCTGACATAGAACTCCGCTTTC
>JBFKIN010000274.1:0-4268 GCA_041632255.1 Oceanococcus sp.
CCCGGCGCAATTCCTCCTCGGACAGCTCGCTGGAGGTGCTGGCG
The DNA here is from genome assembly GCA_041632255.1 of Oceanococcus sp. Taxonomy (GTDB): domain Bacteria; phylum Pseudomonadota; class Gammaproteobacteria; order Nevskiales; family Oceanococcaceae; genus Oceanococcus. Next base: position 45 of record JBFKIN010000274.1, read on the forward strand.
GCGGAACAGGACATCAGGGTGTCGAAGTAGCCCAGGCTGACCGCCATGTAACCGAAGTGTTCGGCATTCTGCAGCTCCTCCATCAGGGCAAAGGCCTTTTCGGTCGTTCCCATGTCAATGGCGAGAAGACCGCCGGCACCGTATTCCGGCCGGGCCAGGCGCTGCAGCAGCGCATGATCGGGATGCTGCGGCAGCCCCGGGTAGATGACCTCGGCGCCCATGGCCTGCAGGCGTTCGGCAAAGGCCGCGGCGCGGCGCGCGTGCTCGACCATGCGTAGGCCCAGATGCGGCAGGCGCAGGCTGATCGCATAGGCCTGATTGGGGTCCATGGTCGGGCCCAGCAGCATCACCGCGCCGTCGTGCAGGTCCATCAGGGTGCTGATGAACTCGGTGCTGCCGCAGATGGCGCCGGCGACGATGTCCGAGGCGCCGTTGATGAACTTGGTCAGACTGTGCACCACGATGTCCGCGCCCAGCGGAATCGGCGAGATCATCATCGGGGTGAAGGTGTTGTCGATGACCAGCTGGGCACCGCTGTCATGAGCGATGTCGGCCAGGGCCGGAATATCCGCGATCTTCAGGGTCGGATTGGCCATCGACTCGGCATAGATCAGGCGGGTGTCCGGCCCGCAGGCTGCCCGCACCGCGTCAAGGTCGGAGATGTCGACGAAACTCACCTTGATCCCGGTACGCCGGGGCAGGAAATCCTTGAACAGGGCGAATGTGCCGCCGTAGATCGTGTCGCTGGCGACCACATGGGCGCCCTGCTCGCACAGCTGCAGGATCACGGCCGCGATGGCGCCCAGGCCGCTGCTGGTGCAGTAACCGGTCTCGGCCCCTTCCATCGCGGCGATCTGATGGCCGAGCTGGTAGACGGTGGGATTGAAGTGGCGGCCGTAGAGATAGCAGCCACCGCGGTCGGGGCCGTAGCGCCCCTGGAAGATGGCCGGCATGCGGTCGGCATGCATCACGGTGAAGGTGGTGCTGGCCTCGATCGACATGTTGACCCCGCCGTGCTCGCCAAAAGCGTGCCGCTGGGCCGCCATGTTCTGCTGCGGGTCGAAATCGCCCATGCTGTCTCCGTTTTCTTATGACCTGTTTCGCCAGTCTACGGCAGCTTCCCATCCGCTATCATGCGCGACCTCGCCCTGAATTCCCTGGCATGAGCACTCCATCCGACAGACTGCTGATCGACGCCGACGGTCGCCCGCGACTGGGCGTTTTCGACGACGCATTGAACGTCAATCTGGCGGACTACCGGCACCGCGATGCCTTTGGCCGTCCCGCCGGTCGCTGGGCACGCTGGGTGGGCTACAAACGCTTCCAGTATTTCGGCATCCTCAGCCACAAGCTGCTGGCCGGCTGCGCCATCGTCCACCTGCGCCACACCGCCGTGGCCTTTGTCTATGTCTGGTCGCCCGAGCGCGGCATGCTGGTGGAGAAGACCTTCCGCGCCCCGCTGGGCCTGGGCTGCCAGCTGTCGGATTCCCCGATCGAGGGCGTCAGCCGCTTCCGCTTCGGTTCGACCCGGATCGAGCTCGGCTATGCGGATGGCCCTCGCCGCAAGAGCCTGAAGGTGGACATGGGCCGCAAGCTGTCGCTTGCCGCCGAGTTCGACGAACGCGATTTTTCGCCCATGTCCCTGTGCACCCGCAGCGGGCGCAACGGCTGGGTGTATGCGCACAAGGTCGCCGCCCTGCCCGCCCGCGGGCACATCGAATGCCAGGGCCGGCTGTACGATCTGGAGGAGTGCCGGGCTTTCGCCCATCACGATTTTTCCGCCGGCTACATGCGGCGCGAGACCTTCTGGAACTGGGCCTGCTTCTCCGGCGAGTCCACCGACGGTGCCGCAGTCGGCCTCAATGTGTCCTGCGGGGTCAACGAGACCAGCTATTCCGAAAACTGCGTCTGGGTCGATGGCCGCCCCCTGCCGCTGGGCCTGTGCCAGTTCGGCTACGACTGGGATGCGCCGGCCGGCAGCGACTGGCGGGTGACCAACAGCGACGGCAGCCTGGACCTGGTGTTCACCCCCGAGGGCCAGCACGCCGAGCGCCTGAACCTGGGGCTGATCCGCAGCGACTTCAAGCAGATCTTCGGCCATTTCAGCGGCCGCGTCGTACTTGATGACGAACGCGTGATCGAAGTCCTGGCGTTGCCCGGATTCGTTGAAGATCAGTACGCGAAGTGGTGAGATGCTCGAGATCACGAACACCCTGCAGATTGACGAGGACGAGATCGAGCTGAGTCCGATCCGCGCCCAGGGCGCGGGGGGACAGAACGTGAACAAGGTGTCCTCGGCTCTGCACCTGCGCTTCGATATCCGGGCCTCCTCGCTGCCGCCCGACTGCAAGCAACGCCTGCTGAACAGCCGGGACAGCCGCATCAGCAAGGACGGCGTGCTGGTGCTCAAGGCCCAGCAGCACCGCAGCCAGGACAAGAACCGGGCCGATGCGCTGGAACGGCTGGCGTCCATCATCCGTCGCGCCTGCCAGAGCCAGAAGCCGCGCCGACCCACCCGGCCCAGCCGGTCGGCCAAAGCCCGTCGCACCGATGCCAAGACGCAGCGGGGCCGGATCAAGTCCCTGCGCGGCCGGGTCAAGCCCGGCGACTAGGCCCGACGAGCCGCTTCAGCGCCCGCGGTTCTCCAGCCGGCGCGCGAACTCGCCCATCAGCTGCATGTACAGCTCGTCGCCGAGAAAGGCGTCCTCCACCCCGTGGTCCAGGCTGGGATTGTCGTTCACCTCCAGCACGTAGACCCGGTTGCCCTGCTGCTTCAGATCGATGCCGTAGAAGCCGTCGCCGATGATGCGGGCCGCCTTGAGCGCGGCCGACAGCACGGCCTTGGGCACCTCGTAGGTGGGCAGGGTCTCGAAGCCCCCGCTGCCGATGCGGCCATTGCCGTGATCGTAGATCTGCCAGTGGTTGCGCGCCATGAAATAGCGGCAGGCATACAGCGGCCGGTGATTCAGCACGCCCACCCGCCAGTCGTATTCGGTGTACAGATATTCCTGGGCGATGACCAGATCGGACTGGCCCAGATACTTGGCCAGCTGCTTTTCCAGCTCGGCGCGGTTCTCCACCTTGACCACGCCCAGCGAGAAGGCGCTGTTCGGAATCTTCAGCACGATGGGATAGGCGAACTGCGCCTCCAGCGCCTCGACCTCGGCCGCGCCCTGGCCCGATACGATGCGAGTGCGCGGTGTCGGCACGTGCTGGTAGGCAAAGGCGTCCTGCAGGAACACCTTGTTGCAGCAGCGCAGGATGGAGGTGGGGTCGTCGATCACCACCAGGCCTTCCAGCTCGGCCTTGCGGGCCATGCGGAAGGTGTGATGATCGATCTCGGTGGTCTCGCGGATGAACAGGGCGTCGAACTCGCCCAGCCGGGCGTAGTCGCGGGCCTGGATGAATTCCGGGTGAAAGCCCACTTTGCGCGCGGCCCGCTCGATCCGCTTCAGCGCCTGGGCGTCGCTCGGCGGCAGCTTCTCCTCGGGGTTGACCAGGATGGCCAGGTCCCAGCGGCTGGCCTTGCGCTGGCGCGGATCGCGCCACAGTCCCTGGGTGAAGCTTTCCAGACCCTGACGGAACAGGGCCTGCTCGGCCTCCTCCAGTTCATTGCGGGCAAAGGCCCGGATCGAAGCGAGCTGCCACTGCCCGTTCCAGGACAACTGCGCCTCCAGCAGGGGGCAGGGAAAACGCTCGAACAGGCGCCGGCCCAGCTTGCGCAATTCCGGCTGCTCGACCTGGCCGAAGTAGATCTTGAAGCGCAACTCCGCGCCGTCGCCCGCCGGCGCCTCCAGCGGCTCCAGCAGCTTGGCCGCGGACAGCAGGTAGAGGTCCTGGTTGCCCAGGTCCAGCAGGGTGTTCACCGACGGAATCACCTTGTGCTCACGCGCTTCGGCCAGCAGCGAGCAGTAATAGCCGCGGCTGAGATAACGGTCTGTGTTGCACAGATTGATGATGCGGGTCTTGCGCTGGCCCTTGATCGGATGCTCGGCCAGATAGGTGGCGAAGCTGATCGCGCTGCCCGCGGGCAGGTCCTCGGCCCAGGGCTCCACCTCGTCCATTACCAGATAGATGTTCGACATTGCGCCTCCGCACGCTCGATCCGCGCATCAAAGCAGTTTGCTGGATCGCACGCAACAGGAATTTCGGACTCCGGACCGACCCGCTCCCGATGACGCCATCCGCCGCGACAGCAGGCGCGCCGGGCCGGACAGTGCCCCC
>JBFKIN010000275.1:0-4266 GCA_041632255.1 Oceanococcus sp.
ACGCCGGCAGCGCCGGCCTGGTCCTGCCGCCGACGCCGGGCAGCAACAAGGAAGCCATCTACGCGGCGCTCAATCGCCTGCAGGCGGGTGGTTCCACCGCCGGCGCCCGCGGCATCGAGCTGGCCTATCAGGTGGCCGAACAACAGCGTGTTGCGGGTGCCAACAACCGGGTGATTCTGGCCACGGATGGTGATTTCAATGTCGGTGCCTCCAGCGACGGCGAACTGGTGCGCCTGATTGAAGCCCGCCGTGACAGTGGCATCTTCCTCAGCGTCCTGGGCTTTGGCAGCGGCAACTACCAGGACGGCAAGATGCAGAAACTGGCAGGCCATGGCAACGGAACCCACCATTACATCGATACGGATCGCGAAGCGGAGCGGGTGTTTCGCGACAAGCTGCAAGGCACCCTGTACACCGTCGCGAAAGACGTGAAGATCCAGATCGAATTCAATCCGGCCGTGGTGGCCCGCTATCGGCTGATCGGCTACGAAAACCGCCTGCTGAACGCCGAGGATTTCGTTGACGACCGCAAGGATGCCGGCGACGTGGGCGCGGGGCACAGCATTACGGTGCTGTACGAGATTGTCCCCGCTCACGGTGCCGACAGCGTCGAACCCCTGCGTTACCAGTCGCGTGAACTGCAATCGCGCGGGCAGGAACTGGCCCAGGTCCGCCTGCGCTACAAGGCACCTGATGCGACGCGCAGCGTCGAATTCCGCCGGCTCGTCAATGCCGGGGTGAACGCCCGTCCCTCAGCCAATCTGCAGTGGGCCACAGCGGTCGCTGAACTTGGCCTGCTGCTGGGAGAATCCCAGCATCGCGCTCAGGCCAGCTACGGTGCCCTGATTGCCCGGGCGGAAGCAGTGCTCGGCGGTGCGGACAGCGATGCCCTGCGCCGCGAGTTTGTGGGGCTGGCGCGACAGGCCAAGGTGGCGGCAGAATCGGCCGTGGGCATGCGCTGAGGCGGGCTGTGGCCGATCGTGACGAAGACTGGCTGGATGCATTGGCGGGTGCCCGGGCGCCCGCCAATGCGCGCCAGCAGAAAGAGATCGATGCGCTGCGTCGGGCTGCACGGGCCCTGGATGCGACAGTGTCGGACGAAATGGCCGAGCGACGACTGCTCGATCGCCTGGAGCGTGAAGGCTTGCTGCCATCCCGCCGCCGGGGCCAGCGCCAATTGCTGCACAGCCTGGCGCGCGCCGCCGTCGTGGTGTTGTGTCTGGGCCTCGTGCTGGAGTGGTTCCTGTTCCTGCCGCCGCCTGACAGCCAGCCACCGCGCGACAAGGAGACGCAGGCCGCGCCACCGGGTGACGCGGCAATGCCGGCTCTCCGACCTGCCGAAGCCGACGTCGCCGGCGAACGCCGCTCTCGCCTGGAGGCCGAAGACGCGGCGCCTTTCGCGGCAGAGCCCTCCCGGCTCAAGGGCGCGGCGCCGGCTCCCGCGATCCGGCAGGCTCCGGCCGAGGCCTTGCGCGACAGCCCGGCGGCTGGCGCGGCGCCGTCAGTGCCGCGGCTTGTGCAGGTGGCTGCGCCGGAAGCGGCCTCCCGGGAGTTGCGGGGCCTGCTGAGGCAGGCGGACGTGGAGGTGCTGTGGACGAATGAGCGGCCAGCGGCTGCATCCAAGCAGGAACTGACAGAGCCCAAGTCCGGCGATCAGGCATCGTGGCGTTTGCGTTGCCGGACAGCGCAGGCCTGCGGGGCACTTAACGCCTGGTTGAAAGAGCAGGGAGCCGAGCCGGTGTTCGAGCCGGGCCGCGTCATCGAACTGCAGCTGGATCAGCCATGATCGATGCAGCCAGCAGCGATGACGAACTGATTCTGGGATTGTCCCGCGAGGCCGACCGTCGCGCGGCCTGCCAGCTGCTCTACCGGCGCTACGGCGGCCGTTTCATGCAGTATCTGCAGCGTCGCGGTCTGGACCGTGCCAGTGCGGAGGATGCGGTGCAGGAGGCCTTCATTCGCCTGCTCAAGGGCGCGCCCGGGTTCGCCGCGCAGGGCGAGGGCCGGGCCTGGATCTGGCAGGTGGCGCGCTCGGCCTGGCTGGACCTGTTCAAGCGCCGCGAATTACCGACGGAGCCTCTGGAGCTGGCCGCCGGACTGCCGGGCGTGCCAGACATCGCTCAGACGAGCGATTACCAGGATTGCGTGCATGGACAGTTGGCGCGTTTCGCGGCCGCCTACCCCGAAGCGGGGCAGGCGATCATCTGGGCAGCGGTGGATGGCCTGAGTACCGCGCAGATTGGCGTTCTGATCGAACGCAGTGCCGGTGCGACCCGGGAATTTCTGAGCCGCATGCGGCGCCGCTTGCGGGAGTTTCTCGAGCCCTGCCTGTAAACCATGCCGGTCGGCGTCAAAGCGACCGGCGAGCCTCACAGCGTGATCTCATCCCGGTAGCTGGCCTCGCCGGAGACTTCCGTGAAAACTTCCAGCCGCAGGCTGCCCAGGTCGGGTGGCAGCACCAGGGTCAGCTGCAGTTCGTCGGCTGTGCCCGCTGTGCCGAGGTAGTAGGTGTTGCCTGCCTCATCATGCAGCTTCACGACCAGAACTTCCCCGTTGAGGTGGGCTCGCGCGCTACTCAGATTGAGATCAACCTGCTTCAGCCTCAACTGGTCCGGCCGCTGGGGCGGCGCGGTGCTTTCAACATGCTGTGTTCCCGCCGCGTTGGCTTCAGCCTGGGCCTGCATGGCCTCTTCGGTGGCCGCGGCGCCCGCGCCGCAGGCAGCCAGCAGGCAGGTCACAAGCCAGGGGCCGATCACGCCATAGTGGAGCAGGCTGCGGTAGGGGGAGGGCAGGGTCGCTTTTCGCATGGGTTCAACCTCAAGAATCGTCGGACTTTGACGCCTGTGCAGCAGCATTCATGCCAGTCCGTCAGGTCAGAGGTAAATCCCAGAAAAACAGTCTTTTATGGCGGTTTGAACGGGTTCGGACGGCCAGCACCCTGCGTGCGCTGCCAGTTTGATTCCCAAAATGCGATTCGAATCGCCATTGTGGTCGGGGCGTTTCCGGGAAGGACCGATTTTCCGGGGATTCTTCGAGATTCAGGACTGGCATGACTCTTGATACATCTCGAAGTACACCGTCCCGAGTGATGCTCATGTCCCATATCAGCCAGCCACCCGCATCGATCAGCATCGATGAATTCCGCGCCGCCATGCTGGGGCATGAGTTCCATCTGTGTTTTCAGCCACAGGTGGATGCCCTGGGCGGCCGCCTGATCGGATTCGAGGCTCTGTCCCGCTGGCAGTCGCCGCGGTTTGGCAGCGTGGGGCCCGACTGTTTCGTGCCCCAGATGGAAAAGCACGGGCTGGCTGATGAGTTCTGGGCCGTGCTTCTGGACATGGTGGCGCAGCAGTCCAGCTTTCTCGCCTCGGCAGAAACCGCCCAGCTCCATTTCGCCCTCAACCTGTCCGCCGCGCAGCTGGACACCCGTGGCCTGGCCGCCCGCTTTGCCCAATGGCTGCGCCGCTCCGGTCTCGATGCGCAGAACATCCACATCGAACTCACCGAATCGGCCCTGTTCAAGCTGTCTGACACGGTCGCCGAAAATCTGTACGCCTTCCGGGACAGTGGTCTGGCCATCTGGCTGGATGACTTCGGCACCGGCTACTCCTCGCTGCAGCACCTGCGGGATCTGCCGATCAGCGGTCTGAAAATCGACAAGAGCTTTGTCGCGAACCTGGAAACGGACATCAACGACTTCCGCATCGTCAGCGCCATCGTCGCGATGGCCGCCAGCCTCGGCCTCAAGGTCGTGGCGGAAGGTGTGGAGACGGAAGCACAGGCCCAGATGCTCACCCAGCTCGGCTGCACCACGCTGCAGGGATACCTGATTGGTCGTCCCGCGCCGCTGGCCCAGTTGCTCCACAACTGGGGTATGCCGGCTGCCGCCTGAAACCCGTCAACTTCACCTTCATCGCCTCCCCGCGTAAGCGGATGCGTGGGCCGCCGTCATGGCCGGCCCCGCTTGATCCCGCGGCCGGGGCGGTAAGCTCGGGTCACGGACTTGGCCCTGACATTGTGTTGCGCTGACGCCACAGCTTGATCGACGGTTATCTGCTTCGGTTGTCACGACGGCGTTTCACTCAGCCGCTTGCTGCCTGCCGTCACCAGTTCGGTGGGATTCCACTTCACAGGCTATGACGTGACGCACCGTGCCGACCGGGGCGCCGCCTGCCTCCGCTCAGCCTCCGGACCCGCGCGTCCGCTGACAGGCGGGCTGGCGGGGTGGGTTGTGCGCCCGTTGTGTGTCGAATCACGCGGCGTTCC
>JBFKIN010000276.1:0-4261 GCA_041632255.1 Oceanococcus sp.
ACTGGCCAGCGGCGCCTTGACCCTGGACCAGGCAGCGGCTCTGGTCATCGGCCAGAATCTGGGCACCACAGTGACCGCGATCATCGGCGCCATCGGCACCACCGTCGCGGCCCGGCGCACCGCGGCGGTCCATGTGCTGTTCAACCTGATCACCGGCACGGTCGCGATCCTGATCCTGCCACTGTTCACCGGCCTGGTCGCCGGACTGGTCGATCGCTTCGCGCCGGATGACCCCACCCTGACCATCGCCGCCTTTCACACCGCCTTCAACCTGCTTGGCGCCGCCCTGTTCCTGCCCCTGGCCCCGCGCATCGCGCACTTCGTGCAGTCCTTGCTGCGCGAGAAGCAGACCGGCCTCACCGGCCTGCTGAACCGCGGGGTGCGCGACGTGCCGGATCTGGCCGTACGCGCCGCCCGCGACACCCTGCTGCAGTGCATGACCCGCCTGATGTGGCAGATGAGCGGCCGGCTCGGCGCCACCCCGGCTCCGGACGCCGCTGCGCTGGAGGAAATCCGTCTCGCCCTGCCGCAGATCGCGGCCTTTCTGGCCCGTATCCCGCCACAGGCCAGCAGCGCGGCCACCCGCCAGCGCCAGATCGACCTGATGCGCTGCATCGATCATCTGGGCGAGGTGATCGAGCTGCTGGCCGAGGAACTGGAACCGGCCACCATGAGCCACACCGGTTTCGTGAGCCTGCGCGCCCACTGCCTCAAGGTGCTGGATGCCGTGCGCCGCGACCTGCACGACACGGGCCAGGCCCGGCCCGGCCGGCTCAAGCACCTGAAACAGACCATCGCGCGCAGCCGCTACGACAATCTGTCCGATACCGCCGGCACCCCCGCGGTCGACACCGCCCTGCTCACGGAGCTGATGCAGCTGCAGCACTGGATCGAGCAGATCGTCTACCACTTCTGGCGCACGCTGAAGCATCTGGATGCCGTCCGGGAAGACCCGTCGGCAGCGCCGGTGACGGATGAAATGCCCCCCTCGGCGGCGTAGACTATGGGGTTTTCCCAGCCGGTTCCCGCATGAGCGTCATCGCCAAAGACATCGTCGAAAAGACCCAGCGTCTGCGCCAGGACGTCTGCGAACCCTTCAGCGCCTCGAAGCGGATTTACGTCAGCGGTTCGCGGCCGGACATCCGGGTGCCGATGCGCGAGATCGCCCTGCAGTCCACCCGCAGCAGCCAGGGCCTGGAACGCAATCCGCCGGTCACCGTCTACGACACCGCCGGTCCCTACCAGGACCCGCAGGCGCAGATCGACCTGCTCGCCGGCCTGCCGGCGCTTCGTGCAGCCTGGATCGACGAACGCGGAGACACCGAGCAACTTGGCGGGCCCAGCTCCGAGTTCGGGCGCCGCCGCGAGGCCGACCCGGCCCTGCGTTCGCAACGCTTCGAGCATATCCGGGCGCCAAGGCGCGCGGTGGCAGGGGCCAATGTGACCCAGATGCACTATGCCCGGCGCGGCATCGTCACCCCCGAGATGGAGTTCGTCGCGATCCGCGAGAACTGCCGCCTGGCCGAACTGCGCGAGATCTACACCGCCGCCGGCTACCTGAAGAACCGGCATCCCGGCCAGGGCTTCGGTGCGCGCCTGCCGGAGGAGGTCACGCCGGAGTTCGTCCGCGACGAGGTCGCCGCCGGCCGCGCCATCATTCCGAACAACATCAACCACCCGGAATCCGAGCCGATGATCATCGGCCGCAATTTCCGGGTGAAGATCAACGCCAATATCGGCAACTCGGCGGTCAGTTCCTCCATCGCCGAGGAGGTGGAGAAGATGGTCTGGGCCACCCGCTGGGGCGCCGACACCATCATGGACCTGTCCACCGGCAAGAACATCCACGAAACCCGCGAGTGGATCCTGCGCAATTCGCCGGTGCCGATCGGCACGGTACCGATCTACCAGGCCCTGGAGAAAGTGGACGGCAAGGCCGAGGAACTGAACTGGGAGATCTTCCGCGACACGCTGATCGAGCAGGCCGAACAGGGGGTGGACTACTTCACCATCCATGCCGGCGTGCGCCTGCCCTATGTGCCGCTGACCGCCGACCGCCTGACCGGTATCGTCAGCCGCGGCGGCTCGATCATGGCCAAGTGGTGTCTGGCGCACCATCAGGAGTCCTTTCTCTACACCCACTTCGCCGAGATCTGCGAGATCATGAAGGCCTATGACGTCGCCTTCTCGCTGGGCGATGGGCTGCGTCCCGGCTGCCTCGCCGATGCCAATGATGCGGCCCAGTTCGCCGAGCTGGAGACCCTGGGCGAACTGACCAAGCTGGCCTGGGAACAGGACTGCCAGGTGATGATCGAAGGCCCCGGCCATGTGCCCATGCAGCTCATCAAGGAGAACATGGACAAGGAGCTGGCCGATTGCTACGAGGCGCCCTTCTACACCCTGGGCCCGCTGACCACCGATATCGCGCCGGGCTACGATCACATCACCAGCGCCATTGGCGCCGCCCAGATCGGCTGGTACGGCACGGCCATGCTGTGCTACGTGACCCCGAAGGAACACCTGGGACTGCCGGACAAGGACGACGTGCGCGATGGCATCGTCACCTACAAGATCGCCGCCCACGCGGCGGATCTGGCCAAGGGCCACCCGGGGGCGCAACTGCGTGACAACGCCCTGTCCAAGGCCCGCTTCGAGTTCCGCTGGGAGGACCAGTTCAATCTGGCCCTGGATCCGGAACGGGCGCGCGACTTCCACGACCAGACCCTGCCCAAGGAAGGCCACAAGGTGGCGCATTTCTGCTCGATGTGCGGGCCGCACTTCTGCTCGATGAAGATCACGCAGGACGTGCGCGATTACGCCGCCAGCCAGAAGCTGGATGACGAGCAGGCACTGGAGAAGGGCCTGGAAGAGAAAGCCGTGGAGTTCCGAGAGGTCGGCGCCGAAGTCTACAAGCCGGTCTGAACCTGTGGGCGACGGGATCGACTGCGTGGTCCTGCGCTGCGCGCGCCAGGATGAGATGTACATCTACCTGCGCGCCGACCTGAGCGAAGACGACATCCCCGAGGCGCTGCGTCAGCGCACCGGCGCGCTCAGCCAGGTGATGGCATTGCGCCTGCACCCGGGCCGACCGCTGGCCCGCGTGGACGTCAACGAGGTGATCGCCCGGCTGAAGCGTGATGGCCTGTTCCTGCAGCTTCCGCCACAGCTGGATGCCCGGCTGCACATGGGCGACTGAAGCCGCCGACCCAGGGCCTCAAGTGGCCCCTCGCCAGGCCGATGCCCGGGAATCGCCACCACGACCGGAACAGCCATGACGCCCCAAGACATCCGCCTGGTCAAGGATTCCTACGCCCAGGTCGCCCCCATCGCCGAACAGGCCGCGGCGCTCTTCTATGAGCGGCTTTTCGAAGTCGCACCCCAGGTGCGCCGCCTGTTCCGTAGCGACATGAACACGCAGGGCCGCATGCTGATGGCGACCCTGGGTCTCGTGGTGAACAACCTGGAGCAACCCGAGCGGGTGCTGGGCATGATCGGCAAGCTGGGGGCCCGCCACCAGGACTACGGCGCCCGTCCCGAACACTATCCGGTGGTGGGAGAGACCTTGCTCTGGACCCTGCAGCAGGGCCTGGGCAAAGGTTTCACTCCGGCGCACCGGCGCGCCTGGCAGGAGGCCTACGCGCTGCTGTCCGGGCTCATGATCGATGCGCAGCGGCGCGGAGGCCAGCACGCCGCCTGACGGGCGGCATGCAACTTGCCTGCGCTCTGAACAAGCCCGCAGGAATTCCGACATGCCCGCGCCCCCCAGCCAGGCCATCACTCCGCAACCCGTCATCGCCCAATGCTCCCAGGTTCTGGCCGCCATCGCCCGGATCACCCAAGCCGAGAGTTCCGAACTCATGCGCCAGCGTCTGACCGAAGCCCTGGCACGGCTGTTCCCGGTCTGCGGAGTCCGCTTCCTCACCCCGGGTCAGGGAGGCCGACTGAACCAGCCCCTGGCCTGCGAAATCCGGGATGCCCGCGAGCAGCCCCTGCTCATCTGGGACAACGAACCACGGCGAAATATCGCGGCAACGGGAGCCCTTGCGCGCTGCCTGGAAGACGGCCGGCATGGCTATCCGGCGCACAGCCCGAACCTGGATTACTTTCCGATCGTCGCCAGCCACGGCGTGATCGAGATTCTGGAAGTCCGCCAGAGCCATGGCGAATGGGCCGAGCGCGAACTCTTCCATCACGTCATGCAGATCTATGCGAACTTCGTGCGCGTGCTGAACGAACGGGAAGTGGACCAGCTCACCGGCAT
>JBFKIN010000277.1:0-4256 GCA_041632255.1 Oceanococcus sp.
CAGGCCTGGGTCACGGTACGCGCCGGTGACACCCTGGCCTCGATCGCCGCCCGCCCGGATGTCTTGGATAATCCGAACCTGTGGCCGCTGTTGCAGCAGGCCAACAAAGGCCTGGTCCGCGACCCGCGGCGACTGAAGATCGGCTGGCGCCTGCGCTATCCCGTGCACCCGCAACTGGCCGAAATCTTTCAGGCAGTGAAGGTGGCCACCCGGCAGTAGCGCGGGCCGCATTGGCCAGCGGCCGTTTGCCGCCGGTTCAGCCCAGGCGTTCGAGCAGTGCGTTCAGCGACCAGGGCAGCTTTTCCGCCTCGCCTTCCGTGCGTGCCTTGTACTCCATTTCGCCGGCTGCCAGCCCCCGTTCGCTCAGCACCACCCGGTGCGGAATGCCGATCAGGTCGGCGTCGGCGAACATCTGTCCGGCGCGCAGGCCGCGATCGTCCCACAGCACATCAAAGCCGGCCGCGATGAGGCCCTGGTAGATTTTCTCGATTTCGGCATCGAGCGCGGCCGATTTCTTGGGGTTGATCGGATTGAGCAGGACCTGGAAGGGCGCCACCGGGTCGGGCCAGCAGATGCCGGCCTCGTCGTGGCACTGCTCGATGCAGGCGGCGACCACGCGCGACACGCCGATGCCGTAGCAGCCCATGTAGGGCACGAGGTCCTTGCCGTTCTCGTCCAGCACCGTGGCCTTCAGGGCCTCGGTGTATTTGCGGCCCAGCTGGAAGATATGGCCGACCTCGATGCCGCGGAAGAAACTGATGCGGCCGCCATCCGGGGCGATGTCGCCTTCCACCACCTGGCGCAGGTCGGCCACCTGAGGCTCGGGCAGATCACGGCCCCAGTTCACCCCGGCCAGGTGTTCGTCGTCACGGTTGGCGCCACAGACGAAGTCGGCCAGGGTCGCGGCGTCCCGGTCGGCGATCACCGGGATGTCCAGTCCGTGCGGGCCGACATAGCCCGGCTGGCAGGCGGCCACGGTGAAGATCTCGTCCTCGCTGGCCAACTCGCAATGACCATCCAGCAGCTTGGCGGCCTTGACGAGGTTGACCTCATGGTCGCCGCGCAGGCACAGGGCGGCGAACTCGCCCGCGCCGTTCTTCACGATCAGGGTCTTCACACAGGCGGTGACCGGCACATCCAGGAAACGGCTGACTTCCGCGATGCTGCGGGTGTCCGGGGTGCCGATATCGGCCATGGGCTGGCCTGGCGCCGGGCGGCTTTCGCTCAGCGGCCGGCAGGTCGCGGCCTCGACATTGGCGGCATAGCCACCGCTGTCGGATACCGCCAGCAGGTCCTCGCCGCTGCCGGCAAGCACATGGAATTCCTCGGAGCGCTTGCCGCCGATGTTGCCAGAGTCGGCCTCGACGATGCGGTACTGCACGCCGATGCGTTCGAAGATGCGGCTGTAGGCGGCGCGCATCGCGGCATAGGTTTCGGCCAGCGAGTCCTCGTCCAGGTTGAAGGAATAGGCGTCCTTCATCAGGAACTCGCGCGCCCTCATCACGCCAAAGCGCGGCCGGATTTCATCGCGGAACTTGGTCTGGATCTGGTAGTAGTTCACCGGCAGCTGCTTGTAGCTCTTGACGTCCTGGCGCACCAGGGCGGTGATGACCTCCTCGTGGGTCGGGCCGTAGCAGAACTCGCGCTCGTGGCGGTCCCGCAGGCGCAGCAGTTCCGGACCCATCACGTCCCAGCGGCCGGATTCCTGCCACAGCTCGGCGGGGTGCACGCTGGGCATCAGCAGTTCCACCGCGCCGGCGCGGTTCATTTCCTCGCGCACGATGTTTTCGACCTTGCGCAGGGTTCGCAGGCCCAGCGGCGTCCAGGTGTACAGGCCGGCGGCCAGGCGCCGGATCATGCCTGCGCGGAGCATCAGCTGATGGCTGATGATCTCGGCGTCGGCCGGCGTTTCCTTGCTGGTGACAACGGGGAATTGGGAAAGGCGCATCTTGGAATTTACTCGTTGACTGCGTTGAATTGCCGCTCGGCTCCTGCGCTCTGCGCGAGGCCGAAAATGCAACTATACGTGGCGCTTGCGGCCTGCGTCCGGTGCGATGCCGGCTGGCGGAATGCCCGTGCGGTCACGCTGTGCGCCGGGGCCTCAAAGGAACACCCGGACAGGGGTTTCCCGCACGCCGTCTCCGTCCGGGTCAAAGGCGCGCATTTCCAGCACGCCCTTGATATCCAGTGACATGACCAGCAGGGGCAGTTCCGGCGCCGGCCGCGCGGCCAGATCAGCGGCCGAAGGCAGGGGTGGCTGGTGCGGATAGCTGATGTAGAGCGCCATCGGCTGCAGACCCTGCTGGTCGGCCTGTTGCACCGCGGCAGCGTATTCGGCCGGATCGAAGGCCTGATCAATCGTCGGCTCGGCGGCGGCATTGCGCAGTGGCGTGATGGTTTCGGGCTCGCCATTGCGTGCCAGCAGCAGGCCGCAGATGCGCTGTTCGGGAGAGGACTGCGCCTGGTGCAGCAGGCGGGTGGCCAGAGGCCGGGGCAGGGTGATCATGCGGGACTTTCGGGGCTTGTGCGCCGGCACACCGGGCAGCGGGGTTCTGGAGGAACCTGCCATTTTCGCCAATTTGCATGCAGCGCGTCGAATATCTGCAGCACCCCGGTCTCGCCCTGGCCGGTCAGCAGCTTGATGGCTTCCAGCGCCTGGGCCGCGCCGATGATGCCGACCAGCGGGCCGGCCACGCCGGCTTGCTCGCAGGCCTCGCTGGCTTCGCCCTCCTCCGCGTAGAGGCAGGAGTAACAGGGTGAGCCTGCGCGGCCGGGTCGCGCAGTGAACAGCTGGCCCTCGAACCGGATCGCCGCCCCGCTGACCAGGATCGCGTCGCCGGCAAGGCAGGCGCGGTTGACGGCATGGCGGGTGGGGAAGTTGTCGCTGCAGTCCAGCAGCAGGTCGGCCTGCCGGGCCAGCGTATCCAGCGCCGCCTGATCCAGCCGGCGGTCGATGATCTCCAGCGCCGTGTCGCTGTTCAGGGCCCTGAGGTGCTGTGCCGCAGAGCGGGCCTTGTTTTCGCCCACCGTGGCCTCGGTATGGATGACCTGGCGCTGCAGATTGCTCAGCTCCACGCGGTCGCCGTCGGTCAGGCTCAGCCGGCCCACCCCGGCCGCGCCGAGGTACAGGGCCGCCGCCGAACCCAGCCCGCCCAGCCCGACAATGCCGACGTGGGCCTGGGCCAGCGCCTCCTGGCCGTGAGCGCCGATCTGGGGGAGGATTTCCTGGCGGCTGTAGCGGCTCACGGACGGCGCCCGTGGCTGATGCGCTCGTGGCCGGCCAGATCGCGCTCGCTGGCGATGTCGCGGAGGCCGGCGGCCTGCAGCAGTTCGCGCACCGCGGCCGCCTGATCCATGCCATGTTCCAGCGCCAGCATCCCGCCCGGGCTCAGGTAGGCACTGGCCTGCTCGCAGATGTGCCGGATATCCGCCAGCCCGTCGGCACCCGCGACCAGGGCCTGGGTCGGTTCGTGGCGCAGGGCTTCCAGATGCGGGTCGCCAAGCGCGATATAGGGCGGGTTGGCCAGGATCAGATCAAAGCGGCGCCCGCTCACCGGTTCGAACCAGCGGCCTTCGAGAAAGGTCACATCGGCATCGTGCCGCGCCGCATTGTGCCGGGCCCAGCGCAGTGCGCCGGGGCTGCAGTCCACGGCGCTGACCTCCCAGTCCGGCCGCTCGCGCTTGATGGCGATGGCGATGACGCCGCTGCCTGTGCCCAGGTCGAGGACCCGCCGCGGACCGTCCGGTTCCGCGAGCGCCAGTTCGACCAGGCTTTCGGTTTCGGGCCGCGGCACCAGGCAGTCATCGCCCAGTTCGAAGTCCAGCGACCAGAATTCCTGGCGTCCGAGCAGGTAGGCCACTGGCCGGCCGCTGGCGCGGGCAGCGAGGAGCTCCAGGAACTGCGCGCGCGCCTCGGGCGAGAGCGCGCTCTGGGCCTGGGAATACAGCCGGCTGCGCGGCCACTCCAGGGAGTGTGCCAGCAGCAGTTCCGCGTCAAGCCGCGGGCTGGACGACACGGTTGCCAGGCGCTTCGCGGCATCCTGCAGAGAGTGGCGGACCGTGTCGGTCACGGCTCAGGCCCCGAGTTCGGCAAGCTGGGCAGCCTGGTGTTCCTGCACCAGCGGCTGGATTACCGGGCTGAGGTCGCCGGCCAGAACCTGATCCAGCTTGTACAGCGTCAGGTTGATGCGGTGATCGGTGACCCGGCCCTGTGGAAAGTTGTAGGTGCGGATGCGCTCCGAGCGGTCGCCGGAGCC
>JBFKIN010000278.1:0-4251 GCA_041632255.1 Oceanococcus sp.
CCCGGCCGCTGCATCAAATGCCACAGCGTGGACGAGAGTGCACAGGGCCTCGTCGTGAACTGGCAGGTCCGCCGGCCGAATCGGCACCTGCATGAATTCACCAAGTTTTCCCATCAGGCGCACTTCAGCCTGATGGGGGAAAAGGGCTGCACCGGCTGCCACCAGCTGGATCCGGAAGCCGATTACGCCGCCGCTTTCTCAGGCACGGACCCGGCCCATTTCGCGTCCAATTTCCACAGCCTGGACAAAGGCACCTGCGCGGAATGTCATGGCAGTACACAGGCCGGTGATCGCTGCACCAGTTGTCACAACTATCACATCGGGGAATTCGCAGCGACCGAGCCGGTCAGCAAGCTTTCACTGGCCCTGCAGAACGGCGAAGGCCCCTGAAACGGGGCCCGGCCCACGCCTGTGGATGAGCCGCCGATTCCGCGCCGCTAATCGTCCGAATCGTCGACCAGATAGGAACCGTCTTCGTCGTGCAATTCGCGGCCGGTTACGGGCGGATTGAAGGCACAAACCAGTTTCAGCTCCTCGATCGCTCTGAGGGTGTGCCGATCGTGCTTGTCCAGTGCATACAGGGTGCCGGGTTCGATCACATGCGTTTCCCCGGTTTCGCGGTTGATCAGTTCGCCACGACCCTGATAGCAGTAGACCGCCTCCAGGTGGTTCTTGTACCACATGTCGAATTCGAGGCCGGCCGGAAAGGTGGTCTCATGAAAGGAAAAGCCCATGCCGTCCTTTTTCAGCAGGAAACGCACGCTGGTCCAGCCCGCCGGACTCTTCACCTCCCGATCAGTGCCTTCCAGTTGCTTGAGGGTGACCACTTTCATCGACTTTGCTCCTGTTGAGGGACGGCGCCGTTTCACGCCGTAAGGTTTACGGGGCGCGCCATCCTTTCACAATCTTCGTCTGGGGGCCAAGCCCGCAGCTGGCGCAATGCAGGGGACCGACTTGCCATGCCCCGCCCATATCCCGGTAAACTGCAGATCGGGAACAAAGGGAGTGAAGCGACGTGGAGTTGACCTCGACGCTTGGCAATCTGGGGTTCTACGCCTTACTGGTGCTCGCCCTGTGCGCAGCCTTCCTTGGCCTGTCCTTTCTGCTGGGACAAAAGACCCGCCTGCGCCAGGCCTCCCGCGAAGCTTATGAGTCGGGCATCGTCTCCACCGGCGATGCGCACTTCCGACTCTCTTCCAAGTTCTACCTGGTCGCGGTCTTTTTCGTGATCTTCGACCTGGAAGCCGTTTACATATTCGCCTGGGCCATCGGCGCCCGCGAATCCGGCTGGCCGGGCTACATCGAATTGCTGATCTTCGTCAGCATCCTGCTGGCGGCGCTGATCTATCTCTGGCGTCTGGGAGCCCTGGAGTGGAACCCCGGACCACAGAAGAACCAAGAACTCAGAAAAAAAGCCTCATAGCCCGATGGACTACAGCCTGCAGCGTTGGCCTGCGCGCCAGACGACGGACACGCCCGGCCCGGATTCGGACCTGGACGCCGGCATCGAGGAGCGTTTCGAACGCGGCATACTGACGGCCAAGCTCAACGATCTGGTGCAATGGGGGCGCAAGAACTCCATCTGGCCGTTCAATTTCGGACTGTCCTGCTGCTACGTGGAAATGGCCACGGCGTTCACCAGCCCCCACGACATCGCACGCTTCGGCGCCGAGGTGATCCGAGCCAGTCCGCGACAGGCTGACGTCATCGTGATTTCCGGCACCCCATTCCTGAAGATGGCGCCGGTCATCCAGCGACTGTATGACCAGATGCTGGAACCACGCTGGGTGATCTCGATGGGCTCCTGCGCGAATTCAGGCGGCATGTATGACATCTACTCCGTGGTCCAGGGCGTCGATAAGTTCCTGCCGGTGGACGTGTACATTTCCGGCTGCCCGCCGCGCCCGGAAGCCTTTCTCGAGGCGCTGGTGATGCTGCAGGAATCGGTACAGCAGGAACAGCGTCCCCTATCCTGGGTGGTCGGCCCCCAGGGCGTGACGAAGGCGCCCAAACTCTCCCGGCGCGAAGCCAAGCGCGCCGAGCGAATGGCCGCCACCGAACTGAGGCCACCGGATGAAGTCTAGGCGGAAACGACAAGAAAAACTCCGGCTTGAGCGCCGAACCGCAGGCAGCCCCTGGGCGGGCGGGACGGTGAAGGCCCCGCCGGCAAGGCACGTTCCGTGGCGCCGGCTTCACCTTCTTCTGCGCTGGCCCATCCAGCGTCTGCCAGTGGTCTGCTGACATGAACGCCGTCCTGGAACAGCCTGCGAACCCGGCCATCCTGGCTGAGATCGCGGCGCGGTTCCCGGACTCCATCATTCAGCGGACGGCCGATGCCATCCCCACCGTCTGGCTACCGACCGAGCATTTGCTGGAAGCCCTGCGCTGGCTCAAGTATGACGCCCGCCCGCGGTTTTCCATGCTGTACGACCTGACCGCGATCGACGAGCGCCAGCGCAGCCAGCGCGACGGACAACCGGCGGCGGATTTCAGTGTCGTCTACCAGCTGCTTTCCATTGACGGGAATGCCGACATACGCGTCAAGGTCGCGCTGCGCGGCGGAACGCCCAGCTGCCCCAGCGCGACCCGGCTGTGGCGTAACGCCAGCTGGTACGAACGCGAGGTCTGGGACCTGTTCGGCATTCGCTTCGATGGCCATCCGCACCTGGTGCGGCTGATCATGCCGAGGACCTGGGAAGGCCACCCACTGCGCAAGGATCACCCGGCCCGGGCGACCGAAATGGAGCGCTTTCACCTGGACGAAGCGCGGCAGGCGCGCGAACAGGAGGCGCTCAGGATCGATCCACACGAATGGGGCATGAGCACGCTGGGCGAGGACAAGGACTTCATGATCCTCAACCTGGGCCCCAACCATCCGTCCGTTCACGGCGTGTTCAGGGTCATGCTGCAGCTGGACGGCGAAGAGATCGTCGAGTCGGTACCTGACATCGGCTACCACCATCGCGGCGCCGAGAAAATGGGCGAGCGCCAGTCCTGGCACAGCTACATTCCCTACACCGACCGCATCGACTACCTGGGCGGGGTGATGAACAACCTGCCCTATCTGATGGCGGTTGAGCGCCTTGCCGGCATCGAGGTCCCGGCCCGGGCCCAGACGATCCGGGTCATGCTGTCGGAGTTCTTCCGCATCACCTCTCATCTGCTGTTCTACGGCACCTTCGTGCAGGACGTCGGCGCCATGTCTCCGATCTTCTACATGTTCGTCGACCGACAGAAAGCCTATGACGTGATCGAGGCCATCTGCGGCTTTCGCATGCACCCGGCCTGGTTCCGCATCGGCGGGGTCGCCCATGACCTGCCTCGCGGCTGGGACCGCCTGGTGCGCGAGTTCCTGGACTGGATGCCGCGGCGCCTGGATGACTACGAAAAGATGGCCCTGCGCAATCGGGTCCTCAAGCGACGGGCAATCGGCATCGGCGCTTACGACACGGCCGAAGCGATTGAATGGGGCGTAACCGGCCCCGGCCTGCGCGCCACCGGCAGCGACTGGGACCTGCGCAAGAAACGCCCCTACATGGGCTACGAACACTTCGATTTCGAGGTTCCCACGGCCAGCCATGGCGACGCGTACGACCGTTGTCTGGTCCGGGTGGAGGAAATCCGACAATCCCTGCGCATCATCGAGCAATGCCTGAAGCACATGCCCGCCGGAGACTACAAGGCCCGCCACCCGCTGACCACGCCACCGATCAAGGATCACACGATGCAGGACATCGAGACGCTGATCACCCATTTTCTCAATGTGTCCTGGGGGCCGGTGATTCCGGCCGGTGAGGCCTGCGGAACCGTCGAAGCCACCAAGGGCATGAACAGCTATTACCTGGTCTCGGACGGCAGCACCATGAGCTACCGCACCCGCATCCGGACGCCGTCCTTCCCCCATCTGCAGATGATCCCCTACATCAGCAACGGACTGATGGTCCCGGACCTGATCGCGATCATTGCCTCGATCGATTTCGTCATGGCGGACGTCGACCGATGAACTCAACGATCCCGAACGGCCGTTGCGCCCCCAAGCCGAGCACGGAGCCCCCCTCATGCTGAGCGAAGAGGAGATCCGGGCCATCGACGCGGAACTGGCGCACTACGAACAGCCGGCCGCCGCCACCATCGAGGCCCTGAAAATCGTCCAGGCCCGCAGGGGCTGGGTCAGCGACGACGCGGTCGCCGACATCGCGACCAAGCTGGGGACATCACCGGCTGCGGTGGATTCGGTCGCCAGTTTCTACA
>JBFKIN010000279.1:0-4245 GCA_041632255.1 Oceanococcus sp.
GGTCGAGGCGACCAAGGGCCTGAACAGCTACTACCTGGTGAGCGACGGCAGCACCATGAGCTACCGCACGCGCATCCGCACGCCGTCGTTCCCGCACCTGCAGCAGATCCCGCCGGTGATCAAGGGCCAGATGGTGCCGGACCTGATCGCGTACATCGCCTCCATTGATTTCGTCATGGCGGACGTCGACCGATGAACTCAACGATCCCGAACGGCCGTTGCGCCCCCAAGCCGAGCACGGAGCCCCCCTCATGCTGAGCGATGAGGAGATCCGGGCCATCGACGCGGAACTGGCGCACTACGAACAGCCGGCCGCCGCCACCATTGAGGCCCTGAAAATCGTCCAGGCCCGCAGGGGCTGGGTCAGCGACGACGCGGTCGCCGACATCGCGACCAAGCTGGGGACATCACCGGCTGCGGTGGATTCGGTCGCCAGTTTCTACAACCTCATTTATCGGCGCCCCGTCGGACGCCATGTGATCCATGTCTGCGATTCGATTTCCTGCTGGATCATGGGCCAGCCGCGCCTGCTCGACATGCTCAAGCAGCGCCTGGGCATCGAGCCCGGTCAGACCACACCCGACCAGCGCTTCACCCTGCTGCCCACGGTCTGCCTGGGAACCTGCGACCGGGCTCCGGCGATGCTGATCGGCCAGGACACTCACCGTGACCTGGAGAATCTCGACGCGCAACGCCTCGAGAAACTGCTGGAGCAATATCCGTGAGCCAGAAGTTCTCGCCCCCCGACAAGCCCCTCACCGACCGCATCCGGCCGGATCACGCCCCCTTTGACGTGGCCGAATACGAGCGTGCCGGGGGCTATCAGGCACTGCGCAAGGCCCTGCGCACGATGGGGCCGGAAGAGGTCATAGGCATGGTCAAAGACGCCGGGCTGCGCGGTCGTGGAGGTGCCGGCTTCCCCACCGGGGTCAAGTGGGGAATGGTGCCGCACGGTGCCGATGCGCCGGCCCAGAAATACCTCATCGCCAACGGCGACGAGATGGAGCCCGGCACATTCAAGGACCGGCTGCTCCTGGAGGGTGACCCTCATCAGTTCATTGAAGGCATGGTCATCGCGGCCTATGCCATCGGCGCCAGCGTCGGCTATCTGTTCCTGCGCGGCGAATACGTCCTCGCCGCCCAGCGTTGCCAACAGGCGATAGCGGAAGCGCGCCAGCGCGGCCTGCTGGGCCGCAACATCAAGGGCACGGGCTTCGACTTCGAACTGCATCTGCACACCAGCGCCGGCCGCTACATCTGCGGCGAGGAAACCGCGCTCATCAATTCCCTGGAGGGCAAACGGGCAGTGCCGCGCGCCAAGCCGCCCTTTCCCACCGTGGCCGGGCTGTTCGGCAGGCCAACCGTGGTCAACAACGTGGAAACCATCTGCAATGTCCCGCACATCATTCAATTTGGCGTGGACTGGTACAAGAACCTGTCCCGGACCGCCAACGGCGGCACCAAGCTCTACGGCGTTTCCGGCAAGGTCACGCACCCCGGGGCCTGGGAACTGCCGATGGGCACCACCGCCCGGGAAATCATCGAGGGCCATGCCGGCGGCCTGCGCGCCGGCCTGAGACTGCGCGGTTTTCTGCCGGGCGGAGCGAGTACCGACTTCCTCACCGCCGAGCACCTCGACACCCCGATGGACTATGACGCCATCGCCCAGGCCGGCTCACGCATGGGCACCGGCACCATCATCGTGCTGGATGACCAGACCAGCCTGGTCGGCGCACTGCGCAATCTGGAGCATTTTTTCGCCCAGGAATCCTGCGGCTGGTGCACGCCCTGTCGGGACGGACTGCCCTGGACGGAGAAGCTGCTGGCCGAAATCGAGGCGGGGCGGGGCCACCCGGGCGACCTGGAGTTACTGGCACAGCAGACCCGCCTGCTCGGCCCGGGACGTACATTCTGCGCCCATGCGCCCGGCGCGATGGAGCCGGTGCAGTCAGCCCTGAAGCACTTCCGGGCGGAACTGGATGCGCTGATTCCGGACACGGCCCCTGCCGCCAGCAGGAAGGTTGGCTCATGAGCGACAAGCCCGCCTACATCGTCATTGATGGTACGAAGCACCCGGCAGACCCGTCGCGCAACCTGCTCGAAATCGCGCTGGAGCTGGGTTACGACCTGCCCTACTTCTGCTGGCACCCGGAACTCGGGTCGGTCGGCGCCTGCCGTCAGTGCGCGGTCACGCAGTATGCCGATGATCAGGACGAGCGCGGACGGATCGTGATGGCCTGCATGACGCCCTGCCAGGGCGGTGCGCGCTTTTCCCTGGACGATGCCCAGTCCGCCGAAATGCGTCGTTCCGTCATCGAATTCCTCATGACCAACCATCCGCATGACTGTCCGGTCTGCGAAGAGGGTGGCAACTGCCACCTGCAGGATATGACGCAGATGACCGGTCACAGCTACCGGCGCTACCGTCATACCAAGCGCACGCACCGCAACCAGGACCTGGGCCCACTGGTCGCCCATGAGATGAACCGGTGCATCGCCTGCTACCGCTGCGTGCGCTATTACCGCGACTACGCTGGCGGCCATGATCTGGAGGTCTTCGGCGCCCACAACCACGTGTATTTCGGGCGGGCGCAGGATGGCATCCTCGAGTCGCCCTTCGCCGGCAATCTGGTTGAGGTCTGCCCCACTGGTGTGTTCACCGACAAGCCCTACGGCGACAGCTATACCCGCAAATGGGACCTGCAGCAGGCGCCCAGCGTCTGCGCCCATTGCGCGGTGGGCTGCAACCTCATGCCCGGTGAACGATATGGCCGGATCAAGCGGGTCGAAAACCGCTACCACGAAGCCATCAACGGTTATTTTCTGTGTGATCGAGGCCGCTACGGTTACGCCTATACCAACGATCCGCAACGACCCCGGCACGCCCTGAGCGGTCGTGCCGAGGCAAAGGCGCTGGAGCCGCGCGCGGCCCTGCAGCAGCTGGCCGACTGGATCGCCGAAGGGGATGCGATCGGCGTGGGGTCACCGCGGGCCAGCCTGGAGAGCAACCATGCCCTGCGCGCGCTGCTCGGCGCGGAGCAGTTCTACCGGGGCGAAAGCCGGGGCACCTGCGCCCTGGACGATCTTGCACTGGAACTGCTGCGCGATGCTCCCGTGCAGGTCGCCACCCTGCGCGACATCGAGAACGCGGACAGTGCACTGGTGCTGGGCGAAGATCTCCTGAACACCGCGCCGCGGCTGGAACTCGCCCTGCGGCAGATGACGCGCAATCTGGGTTTCGAACTGGCCCGGCAGGCGCACGTGCCCACCTGGCAGGATCAATCGGTGCGACTGCTGGCGCAGCAGCAGCGCAGCGCCCTGTTCATCGCCACTCCGGCAACGACATCCCTGGACGCGATGGCCCAGTGGCACTGGCGCAGCCATCCGGACGGGATCGCCCGGCTCGGTCATGCCGTGGCGCACGCGCTTGATCCGGCTGCGCCGCCGCCGGCTTCAGGCCAACGCGAACTGATGAGCCGCGCCGGCGAAATCGCCGACACCCTGCTCGCGGCAAAGCGGCCGCTGCTGGTCAGTGGCCACGCCTGCCAGTCGCTGGCCGTCCTGCACGCGACGGCTGCCGTGGCCCGGGCCTATCACCGCGCCACGGGACGGCGACTGCATCTGGCCCTCGCCCTGCCGGAAGCGAACACGCTCGGGACCGCCATGCTCGGTGGCGCGACCCTGGACGAGTTATGCCACCGGGCCGATGCCGCCGGCATCCGCACCCTGATCGTGCTCGAAAACGACCTGCGCCGTCGCCTGCCAGAGGCGCAGCTCAGGCAACTGCTGGAACGCAGCGAGCGTCTGGTGGTGATCGATCATCTGCCGCCCGATACCCCAGACGCCGATCTGCTCCTGCCCGCAGCCACCGTGTTCGAAGCGACTGGCAGCTTCGTCAATCATGCCGGGCGCGTCCAGCGTTTCGTCCAGACCTTCTCCCCGGAGGGCGATCAACGCGCCAGCTGGTGCTGGCTGCAGCACACGGCCCGGCTGCTGGATCGCGATCTCGGACTGGATCTGGATGCGCTGACGAAGGACTGCGCGTCCACGCACCCGCTGCTGTCCGGCATGCTGCAGGCAGCACCCGCCGCCGACTTCCGATTGGGCGGCGCCAGGATTCCCCGCCAGCCTCATCGCTACAGCGGCCGGACCGCCATGCAGGCCCATCGCGACATCCACGAGATCCAGCCGACCAAGGATCCCGATTCCGCCTTCAGCTTTTCCATGGAGGGCGTGACCACGACC
>JBFKIN010000280.1:0-4238 GCA_041632255.1 Oceanococcus sp.
GACCTCCGCCGCTGGCTGGGCACCGACTACGACGCTCCGGAATTCCCCAATGCCAAGCTGCTGGTCCACCATCGCGAGTGGGCATCGGCCCTGGACCTCAACCCCTACCAGGCCGACTGGTACTGTCCCAACGGGCTGGAGGGCGTGGACGAAAAGAGGGTGATCCAGTTCGATGGGGACGTGATGCTGGGTGAAGGGATCGCGCTGATCCACACACCCGGCCATACCGAAGGCAACCATTCCATCGTGGTGAATACGGACGAAGGCCTGTGGGTGATCAGCGAGAACGGCATCAGCGTGGATGCCTATGCGCCGCTGTATTCCTCCGTGCCGGGCGTGGCCCGCTATGCGGCGGACATCAGCAGCGAAGTCATCATCAACGGCAACACGCTGGAGAACTCGATTGATCAGTACATTTCCATGGTGCAGGAGAAAACCATCGCGGGGCATTCTCAGCGCGATCCGCGCTTTCCCAACGTCTTTCCCTCCTCGGAACTGACGCCCTTCTGGCTCTTTCCCGGCATCCGTCCGGCCTTTACCGTCGGCTCGGCCCGTCACGGTGGCCTGCGTCAGCCCGAATAAGGTCCTGGCGGTCAGCGCCGCCCGCTCCACAGGAACATGTGCTCCCCGATGTCATCGACGATCTCCATTCGCGCGCTGAGCAAGACCTACGCCGACGGCTTTGAAGCCCTCAAGGCGATTGATCTGGATATCCGGCGCGGGGAGATTTTCGCCCTGCTGGGCCCCAATGGCGCCGGCAAGACAACCCTGATCAGCATCGTCTGCGGGATTGTCCGGCCCAGCGGAGGCCAGGTGCTGGTGGACGGACATGACATCGGTTCCGGTTTTCGCGTGACCCGTTCGAAAATCGGTCTGGTCCCGCAGGAGCTGACCCTCGATGCCTTCGAGTCGGTTTTCCACACCGTCAGCTTCACCCGCGGCCTGTTCGGTTATCCGCCGGATCCCGCTCACATCGAGAAAGTCCTGCGCGATCTGAGCCTGTGGGACAAGCGTGACAACCAGTTGCGGGAGCTGTCCGGTGGCATGAAGCGGCGCGTGATGATTGCCAAGGCCCTGTCGCACGAACCGGACATCCTGTTCCTGGACGAACCCACGGCCGGCGTTGACGTGGAATTGCGGCGCGACATGTGGCAGCTGGTGCGCGGGCTGCGCGAGCAGGGTGTCACCATCATCCTGACCACCCACTACATTGAGGAGGCCGAGGAAATGGCCGACCGTATCGGGGTGATCAACAGCGGCGAGCTGGTTCTGGTGGAAGACAAGGATGTCCTGATGCGCAAGCTGGGCCGCAAGCAACTGCGGCTGAGCCTGCTGGAGCCGCTCGCGAAGCTGCCGGAGGATCTGGCTCACTGGGACCTGAGCCTGAGCGCGGACGGGCAGGAACTGGAATACCAGTTCAACCGGGGAGAGGACCGCGAGCAGCATGAGATCTCGCAGCTGCTGCGCCGGCTGATCGAACTGGATATCGGCTACAAGGATCTGAAGACCGAGGAAAGTTCGCTGGAGGACATTTTCGTCAGCCTGGTCGGACGGCGCCAGGAAGAGCAGGCATGAGCGCGTCCCCGGCCCGCTTCAACGCCCACGGCGTCTGGGCAATCTACAAATTCGAAATGGCCCGGGCGCGTCGCACCCTGTGGCAGTCGCTGGCAGCGCCCGTGATCACCACCTCCCTTTACTTCATCGTTTTTGGCGCGGCCATCGGGTCGCGCATCGAGAGCGTCCAGGGCGTCAGCTACGGCGCCTTCATCGTGCCCGGGCTGATCATGCTGTCGGTTTTCACCCAGTCCTTGTCCAATGCGTCTTTCGGGATCTTTTTCCCGCGTTTTTCCGGCACGATCTACGAGATTCTCTCCGCCCCGATTTCCTTCTGGGAGGCCGCCCTGGCCTACGTCGGCGCAGCCGCAACCAAATCCTGCATTCTGGGCTTGGTGATTCTGGCCACCGGGGCGCTGTTCGTGCCTCTGGGCATCGAGCATCCGGTCTGGATGCTGCTGTTCCTGGTTCTCACGGCCGTCACCTTCAGCCTGTTCGGTTTCATCCTGGGCATCTGGGCCCACAACTTCGAGGAATTGCAGTTCGTGCCCCTGTTGATCGTGACCCCGCTGACCTTCCTGGGCGGGGCTTTCTATTCCCTGGACATGCTGTCCCCGCTGTGGCGCACGGTCACCCTGTTCAATCCGGTGGTTTACCTGATCAACGGATTCCGCTGGACCTTCTACGGCAGTGCCGACGTCAGCTTTGCGCTCAGCCTGGGGCTGGCCATCGGTTTCCTGCTCATCTGCCTCGCCGTGGTGGCCTGGATCTTCCGTACCGGCTACCGCCTGAAAAGCTGATGACGACCGAGACTGAAAGCCTGCTGGCCCGTCTGGAGGCCCTGGCCAGACGGATCGAGGCGCGACTGCCGCCGCTGCCACCGGCGCCGGACTGGAGCGCGCTGGCCCATCGTTGGCAGGGCGGCGCGCTGCATCCCATCCACCACCCGCATGCGGTGGATCTGGATCAGTTGTTGGGCATCGACCGCCAGCGCACCGAGCTGGAACGCAATACGCGCCAGTTCCTGGCCGGGCTGCCGGCGAACAATGCGCTGCTCTGGGGCGCCCGCGGCACTGGCAAGTCTTCACTGATCAAGGCGCTGCTGAATCGCTATGCGGAGCATGGTCTGCGCGTGATCGAGGTGGACCGTGCCGATCTGGCCCATCTGTCACGGATCGTTGAGCCGCTGCGGGGGCGCTCGGAGCGCTTTCTTCTGTTCGCCGACGATCTCTCCTTCGAGGCGGACGACCCCAGCTACAAGGCGCTCAAGGCGACCATTGAAGGCTCGCTGGCCGCGGCGCCTGAGAATGTGCTGATCTACGCGACCAGCAACCGTCGCCACCTGCTGCCGGAATATCAGAAGGACAACGAGGACAGCCGCGTGCATGGCGGGGAAATTCACCACGGCGAGGCGGTCGAAGAGAAGATCTCCCTCTCCGAGCGCTTCGGCCTGTGGTTGTCTTTCCACCCCTTCTCGCAGGAACAGTATCTTGCGATTGTCGCCAGCGAACTGGCGCGGGACTCCCTGGAACTGGACCAGAAGGCCCGGGCAGCCGCATTGCGCTGGGCCCTGGCCCGGGGCTCGCGGAGCGGACGGGTGGCCTGGCAGTTCGCCCGTGACTGGTGCGGACGTCAGCGCCTGGCTCGATGATCTCCGGCGGAATGAAACCTGCAGGCGACATGAACCGTCGCAAGAGACGGGTGAAAAAGTCGAATTCGGACAAGGCTTTGGCATAGACTAAGAGCAGCGTCCGGCAGCATCCGACTGACCCGGACACACTGACAAAAAGGGTGGAGATTTCATGTTTGTAATGCGCTTGCGCGTGCTGCGCGCCATTCAGCTTCTGCTGCCGCTGTTTTTCATCAGCCTGCTGGGGGCCTGTTCCAATTCCAGCAGCGGCGTCACCCAGACCCAGCCGACCGTCGCCGGGCTGAATGTCACGCCGGTGACCGTGCAACTGCCGGCCGGCACCCAGACCCGGCTGGTCGCCATCGCCACCTACAGCAACGGCGACACGGTGGACGTCAGTGATCTGGCCAGCTGGTCCTCGGAAAACACGGCCGTGGCCACGGTGGACGACAGCCTGGACAATGGCGGCAGGGTCACCGCTGTCGGCGTCGGTACGACCAACGTGGTGGCCAGCTTCCGCGGCGCGGTGGACGGGGCCATTGTCACGGTGACCAGTGCGGAGCTTTCCCGCATTGAGGTCGACCCGGCCACGGCAACCATCGCGGCCGGCACCACGCAGCAATACACGGCTACCGCCATATTCACCGACGGGACGGTCAGCGACGTGACCGAGCTGGCCGCCTGGAGTTCCGACGACACGAATGCGGCGACCGTCAGCAATACCGCAGGCAGCCGGGGGTTGGCGACAGGCGAGGCCATGGGCAGCGCCAACATCCAGGCCAGCTATCAGGGCGAAGTCGCCAGCGGCCTGCTGAACGTGACGGCTGCGGTGATCACCGGTCTGGAAATCGAACCGCGTGACGCGAACCTGCCGACCAACCGCACGCTGCAGTACAGCGCCACCGCGACATTCTCTGACGACAGCGTTCAGACGGTGACCGCGGATGTGACCTGGACCTCGGGCAACACCAGCTTCGTCACCATCAGCAACGCAGCAGGATCCGAAGGCCTGGCGGAACCCGTCGCCGAAGGCGGCACCACCATCATCGCCAGC
>JBFKIN010000281.1:0-4236 GCA_041632255.1 Oceanococcus sp.
CCCTGCAGGATCAGTCCGCTCATGCGTATTTGGTCTCGAAATGCCGCGCCTGCCACCAGAAGCGCAGGCCCAGCAGCACCGCCGCCGCGCCCAACGCGGCCAGATAGATGTACCAGACCGCCACCGGCGCCGATTCCTGGCGGATGAAGAAATACCAGAAGCTGGTGCCGCCGACACCCCAGTACGCGACTGTGGTCGCCTGCATCACGTAGCGAGTGTCCTTGAGTCCGCGCAAGGCGCCGGCGCCCAGGGCCTGCAGGGCATCAAACAGATGGAAGATGCCCGCCACCTTGAGGAACATCACCGCGTGCGCCGCCACCGCGGCCTCTCGGGTATACAGCCGCACGATGGTTTCGGGCAGCCACAGCAGCAACAAAGCCAGCATCCCGGCCAGAACCGCGCAGCTGGCAAAGCCCAGACTTCCCGCCTTGCGCACCGCGGGCCCGTCCCGCGCCCCGGCGGCTTGCCCGACCAGCACCGCGGTGGCCTGCCCCAGACCCAGCGCGATCATGAACACCATGCCGGTGAAATTCAGCGCGATCTGGCTGGCCCCCATCACCTCGGCGCCAAAACGCGCCATCAGAAAACCGCCGATGGCGAATATCGCGTGCTCGCTGGCCAGCGCCAGCGCAATGGGCAGTCCGAGCACCACGGTCTCGCGCACTTCGGTGCGGCGCGGGCGCCCCTGCGGGCGGTAGCCGCGAAACTGCGGCAGGCGCCAGAAGCAGTACAGCATGCTCGCCGCCAGCAGCACATCAATGATGGCCGTAGCCAGTCCGCAGCCGGTTGCACCCAGAGCCGGTATCGGACCCGCGCCATACATCAGCAACAGATCCAGCGGTATGTTCAGCAGCAGCATGAGCAGACCCAGCCACATGATCGGCCGGCTGTGCCCCAGCGCCTCCATGACGTTGCGCAGGGCGAAGAACACGCCCAGAAAAGGTGCACCCAGCGAGATCGCCCGCAGATAGGCGCTGCACTCGGCCACCATGGACGGCGCGATATCCAGCCAGATCAGCAGCGGCTCGGGCAGCACCCACAGGGCCGCCCCCCACAGGGTCCACAGCACCACGCACAGCACCATCGACGAACTGGCATAGCGGCCGATCTCACCCTCGCTTGCGCCAGCGCCGAAACGGTGAGAAACACCGGGCGCCACCGCCAGGGCGAAGCCGATCAGGAAGGTGAAGCCCATCATCAGGAAGGTGCCGCCCAGCGCGATCGCGGCAAGGACCTCCGCGCCCATGCGCCCGGCGATGATGGTGTCCGTGGTCTGAATGCCGAAAAACGCCATCTGCGCGGTCACGATGGGACCGGCCAGCCGCAACAGGCGGCTCAGGCTGGGCGGCGCCAGCATTCGGCGGGAGGGCGAAACGGGCGCAAAGGCCATGCTAAGCTGTCGGGCTACACACAGCCCCCCATTATCCGGCCTTTGCGTCAGCGTAGCGACTCGCGAGAAACGGATCATGAAGGGCGGTGCGGCCAGACTCCCCGGACCGGGCACTGGCCCGCAGATGGCGACCACGACAGCCCCCATTTCATCTCCCATCAGGCATGACCCCGACCAGCGAACTTCACATCGTTCTGAGCACCTGCCCGCGCGACGCCGCCAAGAAACTGGCCGCCATCCTGCTGGAGCGGCATCTGGCTGCCTGCGTGAATGTGGTCGGTTCGGTCCGCTCGCTGTACCGCTGGGAAGGCCGGGTCGTGGACCAGGCGGAAGCCCTGCTGGTGATCAAGACCAGCAGCGAGCGGCGGGAGGAACTTTTCCGGGTGCTGGCGGACGAACATCCCTACACGGTCCCCGAAATCGTCGCCCTGCCCACCGACACCGTGCTGCCCGCCTACCTGGATTGGGTGACACGGGAATGCCGAGACCCCGACCATGCGTGATCTGTCGTCCTGGCGGCGCCTGCTGGCGCTGCTGCTCCTGCCACTGGCTGCCGAGGCCGGACTGCTTGACGGACGCGACAGGAGTCCCGGCTTTCTGCCTGCGGACGAGGCCTTCGTTCTGGACGCGCTGGCCGTCGAGGCCGGCCTGATCGAAGCGCGCTGGATGATCGCGCCAGGCTATTACCTGTACCGGCACCGTCTGGCGATCGCGCCGGTAGACCCCGAGGCTGCTCAGCTCGACTGGGAGGCGCCAGCCGGCGAACCCTACGAAGACGAGCACTTCGGCCAGGTGGACATCTTCCGCCAGGAGCTCAGTCTGCCGCTCCGGATCGAGGCCAATGCCGAATCGGTGGAACTGGAGTTCCGCTATCAAGGCTGCGCGGATGCGGGCCTGTGCTACCCGCCCCAGACCCGTCGACTGCTGATCACCCTGCCCGCCGCCAAATGAAGACCGTACTGCTGGCCGGGCTCGCCGTCCTGGCCCTGATCCTGGGGTTCGTCTCGGCCGAGTTTCTGCGGGAGGCTGCGCCAGCGCGGGCGCAACCGGCCCCGGATTTCGTTCTCAACGACCTCAATGGCACGAGCCATCGCAAGGCGGACTATGCCGGCCGCGTGCTGATGGTCAATTTCTGGGCCAGCTGGTGCGCGCCCTGCCTCAAGGAAATGCCCCGCCTGAATGCCGCTTACGCCGCCCGCCGCGATCAGGGTCTTGCCATTCTGGGGCCGGCCATAGACGATTCGGCCGACGCCGCTGCGACGGCCGCGCGCCTGAAGGTCAGCTATCCGGTTGCTCCCGGCGGTGCGGAGTTGTTCGAGCTGATGGACGCCATGGGCGATACCCTCGGCGCACTGCCGTTTACCGTCCTGATCGACCGGGACGGCCAGATTGTCGAACGGCACTGGGGGGAACTGGACCAGGCCACCCTGGATCACTGGCTGCAGCGACATCTCTAGGCGGCGCTTTCTGCCGACCCGCTGCCTCATTCTCACACTGGCGTGCCGTCGCCGTGACAGCAGCCTGCACCCGCTTTGCAGCAGGCGGCGGCTCCCGGCCACTCAAAATGCTCGGATAGCCGGAATCTTGCCTGCATCCGCATGAAATTTGCCGGCATCTCCCGGAAAACTGTACAAGTCGCATCCTTTGCGCCAGAATCCGGCACATCACGCCAATCCAAGGAAACTGCGCGGTGGGCAAGCTGCTGCTCCTCAATGGCCCCAATCTCAACCGGCTCGGCAGCCGCGAGCCCGAGACCTATGGCCGCACAAGCCTTGCGGACATCGAAACGCGCCTGACCGATCTGGCCCGGGAGCGCGGCCATCATCTGGACTGCCTGCAGAGCAACAGCGAATCCGCCCTGATCGAGCGCATCCACCGCGCCGCCGACGAGGGCTGCGACTTCATTCTGTTCAATCCTGCCGCCTTTACCCATACCAGTGTGGCCCTGCGCGATGCCCTGCTCGCCGCAGCCATACCCTTCATAGAGATTCACTTAAGTAACGTGCATGCGCGTGAGGAATTCCGCAGGCACTCCTACTTTTCCGACATCGCCCGCGGCGTGATCGGCGGACTGGGCGTCCAGAGTTACGAACTCGCCCTGAGCGCCGCCCTGCGTCTGCTGGAAGCCGAACAGGACAGCTGATGGATATCCGCAAAGTCAAGAAACTGATCGAACTGGTGGAAAGCTCGGATGTGGCCGAGATCGAGATTCGCGCCGGCGAGGAAGCGATCCGGATCAGCCGCTTCAGCCAGCAGGCGCCCCCGGTGGCCATGGCGCCGGCACCCGCGCCATCGCCTGCCCCGGCGACCCGCCCCGCCGGTGGCAGCGAAGCCCCGGGCGATGCGCCCACCAGCGGCCCCGACGAGGCGAATCTGGTGCGCTCCCCGATGGTCGGCACGTTCTATCGCTCTCCCTCGCCCAGCGCGCCCTCCTTTGTCGAGATTGGCCAGACCGTGTCGGCCGGGCAGACCCTCTGCATCATCGAGGCGATGAAGATGCTGAACCAGATCGAATCGCCGCGCTCGGGCACCGTGACCCAGATTCTGGTGGACAACGAGCAGCCGGTCGAATTCGACCAGCCGCTGTTCGTCATCGAATAGCATGGCGCCTCCGTTCGAAAAGGTCCTGATCGCCAATCGGGGCGAGATCGCACTGCGCATTCAGCGCGCCTGTCGGGAACTCGGCATCCGGACCGTGGCGGTCTACTCCAGCGCCGACCGGGACCAGAAGCATGTGCTGCTGGCGGACGAATCGGTCTGCATCGGTCCACCGCCCGCCAGCAAGAGCTACCTCAACATGGCGGCCATCATCGCCGCGGCGGAAGTCACCGGCGCCAATGCGATCC
>JBFKIN010000282.1:0-4235 GCA_041632255.1 Oceanococcus sp.
GGCAGGTTCTCGGCAGCGGCCGGCAGGCTGGTGTCCCGTTTCAGTGCACGGGCCATGGCCAGGGGGCCGGGAGCGATCAAACCGCCCTGATGCTGGCCCCGCTCATCGCACAGGTCTACCGTCATGGCGGTGCCGATGTCGATCACGCAGCAGGCCCGGCCGGTTTCGGCATAGGCGGCGGCCAGCGCCAGCCAGCGGTCGATGCCGAGTTTGTGCGGCTGTGGGTAGCTGTTGATCAGGCCAAGGCCCCGGGCCGGAGTGATCAGCCAGTCCTGTCCCGTTCCGACCTCGTCCAGCAGCCGCCCCAGGTCCTGGCAGATTTCCTGGCGCGCCACGGCCGCGATATGGGCCACTTCAGCCGCACTGCTGCGCAGCTGGTAGTCCAGTTCCTGCAGGTGGCCGCTGAAATGGCTGGTGTTCCCGCCGGGCAGCAGGCGGCCATTGTCCCACCAGCGCCATTTCAGGCGCGTGTTCCCCAGATCGATCAGCAGTCTCATCCGTCACTCCTCAGGCTGACATCTCCGACACTGTAGTGCTGCAGGCCGGCATCGGTTTCCAGCTGCAGCCGTCCCCAGTCATCCAGGCCGGCGGATCGGCCACGGATCAGCGTGGCGCCTTCCTGCAGGCTGACCGGCTGGCCATGATAGAGATCCAGGTCCCGGAAGCGGGCCAGGGTGCCGCTGATTCGCGGGTTGTCCAGGCCATCCAGTGTCGTGCTCATGGCGTTGGTCAGGGCGATCGCGAGCGCGTTGCGGGAATGGGTGAAGCCTTCCCTGGCCAGGCTGGTCCAGGGCTGATCAATATCGGTCTGTGCGCGCATGGCCACGTTCAGGCCAAGGCCGATGACCAGTTGGCAGGCTCCCTGCGCCTCGCCGCGTTGCTCGATCAGGAGCCCGCCGCACTTGCGTCCGTTCAGGTACAGGTCATTGGGCCATTTCAGCTGTGCGGGCACGCCCCGTTCCCGCAGCGCTTCGGCCAGAACCACGCCGAGAACCAGCCCCAGGGCGGACAGTTTCTCCGGCCACTGCGGCAGCTCCCAGCCGAGACTCAGGTACAGGTTCTGGCCGAAGGGTGAGCTCCAGCTGCGGCCCCGCCGGCCACGGCCGGCGCTCTGGTGCTCGGCCAGGCACAGCAGGGGCGCCCGGGGGCGGGCGGCGACCCAGGCATTGGTCGAATCGGTGGTGCCGAGTACCTCGACGGGCACGGGCCTGTCCAGGCCCGACACGATCTGGCGGGCATCGAGCAGTTCCAGCGCCCGGCCCAGGCGATAGCCGCGTCCGCTGCGCCTGGCCACTTCAAGGCCGAAGTCATCGAGCCGGCGGATGCGCCGGGAGATGGCCTCCCGGCTCAGCCCCAGCTCCCCGGCCAGTTCGGCGCCGGAGACCCAGTCGCCCGGAGCCAGTCGCCGGATCAGGTCGAGCTGGATTGCATCCAGCATGCTCATGGCCTGCGCGACCGAAACAGCATGACCTTCTCGAAGCGGTGTTCACGGCCCTGGGCCAGACGCAGCAGATTCTCACGGTGGGTCCAGCTCAGCAGCATCAGCATGGCGCAGGCGAAGCCGCCGGCCAGCGAAAACGCGCCCGCCACAGAAAAGCAGACCACGTAGAGCAGGATCAGGCTGCTGCCCAGCAGCACTGACAGGCTGACATATCCGCTCAGGATCAGGGCCGGGACAAAACCCGCCAGGCCGATGAGGAGCGCGTCGGGCAGCAGGGCCAGATAGGCCCCCACGCCGGTGGCCACGCCCTTGCCGCCGTGAAAGCCTGCCCACGGGGAGAAGATGTGGCCGAGCACCACCGCGGCCGCACAGCTCCAGGGCAGCCACAGCGGCGGCGCGCTGAGGAGGGAAGGCAGGCCTGCCGCCGCCAGGTAGGCCTTGCCTGCGTCGAACAGCAGCACGCTGATGCCCATGGCCGGGCCGCCACTGCGCAAGGCGTTGGTGGCGCCCAGATTGCCGCTGCCGCTGCTGCGCAGGTC
The DNA here is from genome assembly GCA_041632255.1 of Oceanococcus sp. Classification (GTDB taxonomy): domain Bacteria; phylum Pseudomonadota; class Gammaproteobacteria; order Nevskiales; family Oceanococcaceae; genus Oceanococcus. The sequence continues at coordinate 1,981 of JBFKIN010000282.1, forward strand.
CAGGCCACGCAGGCGACCGAGCAGCTGGCCGCCCAGTACGGAGCCGAGCAGGAAGGCCGCGAGCAGCGCTGCGGCGGCGCTCATCCGAGGTCCACGTGGTAATTCAGGCTGGCGTCCTCCGGCGTGTAGTGCCCGCTGTACAGGTTCTCGATCTGCTCCGCGTATATCTGCATGATGCGCCGCCGGCGCGGCTTCTGGGTCGGGGTCAGCATGTCGTTCTTGGTCGACCAGGGTTCCTGCAGCAACGCAATACGACGGATCTGGGCGAACTTCGGCTGATCGGCCAGATCCGCCTGGATGCGCGCCAGCAGGTGGGCCAGCAGCTTCGGGTCACCGTCCGCCAGTTCGTTGTCTTCCAGGAATTCGGCCATCGCTTCCGGGTTCGGCACGATCAGTGCGGCGAGGTAGGGTCGGGCCTCACCGATCACCAGGCACTGCTCGACCAGAGGATCGAGCATGAGCTCCTGTTCCAGCAGGGCGGGAGCGGCTTTCTCGCCATTGGACATCACGATCAGTTCCTTGATCCGGCCGATCACGAACAGCCGGTCGGACTGCAGGCGGCTGATCTTGTCACCGGTGCGCAGCCAGCCGTCGTCCGTCAGGGCTTCGGCAGTGGCTTCGGCATCCTGCCAGTAACCCATCATCACGTTGGGTCCGCGGACTTCCAGTTCCCCCTTCGCGCTGCGCCGGGTTTCCACGCCGCCCAGCGGCAGGCCGACGCTTTCGGGGTCGTTGTCCTCCTCGGTATTGGTGCTGACCACCGGGCCGGCCTCGGTCAGGCCATAGCCCTGCACGATGGGCAGCCCCAGCGCAATGAAGGTGCGCGCGATCTGCGGCGACAGCGGTGCGCCACCGGAGACGGCCAGACGCATGTTGCCGCCCAGCGCATCGAGCACATTGCGGCCCAGGGAACGGGTCAGGCGCATCCAGGCGCGGTCGAACAGGGGTTTGGGGCCGCGGTGCTGCTGGTACAGAAAATGTCGCCAGCCGGCGTCCACCGCCAGGCGAAAAAGCTGCCGAAACAGCAGCGGGCGCTGCCGAACGCGGCGCTGGATCAGGGCGTAGAAGCGTTCGAATACGCGCGGGACGGAGATGATCACGCTGGGCCGAACCTCGCGGAAATCCTCGCTCAGGTGCTTGATGTCCCGGCAGAAGACCACCTCCGCGCCGGCGAGGATGGCGTGGTAATAGCCCGCCGTGCGCTCGAACATGTGGGCGAGGGGCAGGAACGACAGCGCCACGTCGCCTTCGCGCATGGGAATCGCCGCATGGCAGGCCAGCACGTTGCTGAGAATGTTGCGGTGGCTGAGCATCACCCCCTTGGGACGGCCCGAGGTGCCCGAGGTGTAGCAGATCACGGCCAGATCATCAGCCTGGGCCAGCGGTCGGCGAGGCCGGGTCCGGGCCGAGTCGGTGGCCGCATCCAGCCACTTGGACAGGGCCACCATGCGGCCTTCCTGCTGGCTGCTTTCCGCCTTGATCGAGACCACCCGCTGGATTTCGGGCAGCTCCGCTTCCTGCGAGATGCCGGTCCACCACTGCGGTTCTTCGACCACCAGCAGGCGGGCGCCGCTGTGCTCCAGGGTGGCGGCGGCATTGCCGGGGGTGTTGTCGTCGAAGACGGCGACCACCACCAGACGCAGGCTCAGCGCGGCCAGATCCAGCGCGATCCAGTCCGGCCGGTTGCCGGACATGATGGCCACCCGGTCGCCGGGTTCCAGACCTTCACGCTCCAGCGCGCTGGTCCAGGCGCGCACGCGCGAGGCCACGTCGTTCCAGGTATAGGTGTGCCAGCGCTCCACTCCGGGCAGGAACTGCCGGTAGGCCGGCAGGCTGGGCGATTTCGCGGCACGGGCCTCGAACAGATCGACCAGGGTGTGGATCTTGTCAGTGTTCAGCGGATAGCGGGCTTGCATCGCGTCCTAGGCTGCCGCGGGCAGGGCGGAAATTGTAGCAATACACGCTGCGCGGGGTTCGGGTTCTGCTAAGGTGAGCCGGCCCGGCGAAACAGCACTGACGGCCGCCGGTTCAAGGATCAGGAGCGGGTCCGTGACGGAACAGGAAATCAGCGATCTGCAAACCGAGCTTCAGGAATTGCGCCAGCAATTGGCCGACTTGCCGGCGCGGCAGGAGGAAATGGAGCAGTTTGCCTATGTGGCCTCTCACGATCTGAAGGAGCCGCTGCGTATCGTGGCGAACTATCTGGGTCTGCTCAACCGGCGCTACGGCCCCCAGCTCGATGACACGGCCAGGGA